>JAFYEQ010000142.1 GCA_017544185.1 Oscillospiraceae bacterium | reverse complement strand
CGATACCCTCAAGAAGATATACTGGGTAGACGACCTGGGCGAGCTGTCCCCGCTGGCATGTGCATATGCCCGCGCAAGAGGCGCTGACAGGATGTCCTCCTACGGTGACTTCATCGCGCTGTCCGACGTGTGCGACGTGCCCACCGCAAAGATGATACAGCGCGAGGTGTCCGACGGCATCATCGCCCCGGGCTACACCGACGAGGCGCTGGAGATACTCAAGTCCAAGCGCAAGGGCACATACAATATCATACAGATAGATACCGCCTATACCCCTGCTGCCATCGAGCGCAAGCAGGTATACGGCGTCACCTTCGAGCAGGGACGCAATGAGCTGGTGATAGACGACGCTCTCTTCGCCAACATCGTCACCGACGCAAAGGATATCCCCGATGACAAGCGCATAGATCTGATCATATCCCTGATCACCCTCAAGTACACCCAGTCCAACTCCGTATGCTACGTAAAGGACGGTCAGGCTATCGGCATGGGCGCCGGTCAGCAGTCAAGGATACACTGCACCCGTCTGGCAGGTCAGAAGGCCGACAACTGGTGGCTCAGACAGTGCCCCAAGGTCATGGCTCTCCCCTTCAAGGACGAGGTGAGACGTGCCGACCGTGATAATGCTATAGACGTATACATCGGCGACGAGTACGAGGATCTGCTCCGCGACGGCGAGTGGCAGAAGGTGTTCACCGAGTGCCCCGCTCCCCTTACCCGCGAGGAGAAGAAGGCTTGGCTGGCAGGGAATACCGACGTAGCTCTTGGCTCCGATGCGTTCTTCCCCTTCGGTGACAATATCGAGCGTGCCCACAAGTCGGGCGTGAAGTACATCGCTCAGCCCGGCGGCTCCATCCGTGACGACAACGTGATCGAGACCTGCAACAAGTACGGCATAGCCATGGCGTTCACGGGCATAAGGCTCTTCCATCATTGATGTGAGACACTATGGAGATACTGTTAGAGATCGCAGGCGGGATAGCGGAGCTGATCGCAGACCTCATATCCGAGCGCATACGCGTAGCACGTAAGGCCCGCAAGGCGCTGAATGAGCGCATATCTCCCGATGTGCTGACGGAGGGAGACACACATGAGACCTGAGTGCATAAAGAGACTGTCGTCCATATCGGCTTCACTGTTCGCTGCATCACTGCTGCTGCGGTATATGATGATCCTTTGTCCCGCGCCGCTGCTGCGCCTGTTCTCCACGTCCCCCGATGTACTTGACACCGCGTTCCCTCTTTCGCTGACGGCGGTCATGTTCCTTGCAGCATCGCTGGACATACCCCTCATCATCGTGGATATCGTCAGCATACAAAAGCAGAGCGGCTGCGAGACGGGCAAAATGAAGCTGATCGGCTGCGCGGTATACAAAGCCGTGCTCATGGTCGGATCCTTCTTCGCATCACGGGCGGCGAGCATGCTCGTTCACACTCTGGGCGTACAGCTCTTGGCAAAGTACGGCATCGTGAACTCGCTCACCGCCATGGTGTCCCCTCTGTCCGGCGCAGCGACGCTGCTGATGTTCTGCTCCCTGGCCATAGAGACCTACGAGCACGAGAGACAGATGGGCACTGTAAGGATGATATGACATATCACTTCTATACCGACAAAGGACTTGAAAAGGAGCGATGATATGGTAAGAGACAGGATATACGAGGAAGCAAAGGATCTTCCCGACAGCATCGTCAATGAGGCACTGAACTACCTGCTCTACCTGAAGGAACGATATAGGGTCTCTTCTTCGACTATACCGACATCATCCGTAAGGAAGGCTGGTCTTCACAAGGGCGAGATCATCATGAGCGATGACTTTGATGAGCCGTTAGATGACTTTAAGGAGTATATGTGATGCTTCTTTTGGATACACACACGTACCTATGGTTCATAAATGATGATAATAAGCTGTCCAGGGATGTCAAGAAGTATATTGAGGATACAAGTGATGTATACGTCAGTGTCGTAACTTTTTGGGAGATCGCGATCAAATATGCTTTAGGCAAACTGCAGCTACCATGCCCTCCTTCAGTATTGATGACAGAATGCGAAAAGATCAAGATCGGGATATTACCTATAACCGCAGAACACATTGAGACACTGGGCAATATACCTCTCATCCATCGGGATCCCTTCGACAGGATGCTGATATCACAGGCAATGGCCGAGGATATGACCCTCGTCACCGCCGACAAGAACATACACATGTACGACTGCGTAAGGCAGATAGAGATATGACTATACAGGACAGACCCGAGTATACAGCTCACCGCCACTGCATATACAACCGTGCGGAGCTGGAGAGGAGCCGCGATATCGGCTGCTTCTCCTGCATGAAGATATTCCACAACGCACAGCTGATAAACGAATACTGTGACGGCGGCGAGACGGCGCTCTGCCCCTGCTGCTCGAAGGACAGCCTCATAGGTGATGCCTCGGGCTATCCGATCACCATGACGTTCCTGCACGGTATGCATGAGATATGGTGCTGAAGGAGGCGTCATCATGCCATACGATACATTGATAAAAGAGATCCGTGGACTATCCGAAGATGATATCACCACGCTCGTTAATATGCACGTTTTCTAAAGGCACGGGAACATATACGCATCCTTTCCGATACCAAGGAAAAAGAGCCGATCCCGAAACGGGAGATAGGTTTTATGGCAGACCGCTTTATATCTATCTCATACTACTTTCTGACCTATGTATAGACGAGAAATACGTCCGAAAGCCATCGTATACGGCTTTCGGACGGAGAGATCGTCTATACATAGAGGAAGAAATAGTATCAGATGACTTCGACTCATGTACCGAGGGACCGGAGGACTACATATCTTGCTATAGCCCGTACTGAATGCATGACGCTCATATCGACAGACAGCAAGATGAGAGAGCATGACTACGGCGTTGACATATTATACTGGATATCAAGATATAACATAGCGGCATAGGTCATCGACAACTGACTACTATAAAAGGAGAATTGATATGAAGATACTCGTGATAGGCGGCGGTGGACGTGAGCACGCCATAGTTATGAAGCTGGCAGAGTCCAAGAAGGTAGACGAGCTCTACTGTGCTCCCGGCAACGGCGGCATATCCCGCTATGCCAAGTGCTTCGACGTGGCAGCAACGGATATCGACGGTCAGGTAGCTCTTGCAAAGGAGCTGGGCGTGGATATGGCAGTAGTAGCTCCCGACGATCCGCTGGTAGCGGGCATGGTAGATGCCATGAACGCTGCGGGGATACGCACCTTCGGCCCCACCAAGGCAGCTGCTATAATAGAGGGCAGCAAGGTGTTCTCCAAGGATCTGATGAAGAAGTACGGCATCCCCACCGCACGCTACGAGGTGTTCTCCGACAGTGCCTCCGCCATAGCATACATCAAGGAGCAGAACACCTACCCCACTGTCATCAAGGCCGACGGTCTGGCACTGGGCAAGGGCGTCATCATCGCTCTGGATGAATATGAGGCTGTCACCGCCGTACACGAGATGATCGACGAGCACAAGTTCGGCAAGTCCTCCTCCACGGTAGTGGTGGAAGAGTACCTCACAGGTCCCGAGGTGTCCGTGCTCAGCTTCACCGACGGCAGGACCGTAGTACCTATGATATCCTCTATGGATCACAAGCGTGCCAACGACAACGACGAGGGTCTCAACACAGGCGGCATGGGCACCATCGCTCCCAACCCCTACTATACCGATGAGATAGCCAAGCGTTGCATGGATGAGATATTCATCCCCACTATGGAGGCTATGAACGCCGAGGGACGCACCTT
>JAFYEQ010000141.1 GCA_017544185.1 Oscillospiraceae bacterium | reverse complement strand
ACCTCGTTGCCGTCGCAGTCTACCCATTTCACGCCCTTGCGGATATTGAAGGTCCATTCCGTCATATCATCATTGACAGAATAGCTCTCCGCCAGTCCGGGGACGATATTGCCGAAGCTGTCGTAGTCCATCAGGTTGTCCACCAGATTGGAGCACAGCGCGTAGTCTACCTCGGTATCGGTGGACAGATAGTTCAGCGTCTCGATCTCACCGAAGTATACCATATCGTATATGCTCTTCTCCTCTCCGGCCTCGGCCTCGGTATCCTCCAGGGAGGGGAGCTTTCTGGCGCAGCCGTTCACTGTGGAGAGGCTGAGGGCGAATACAGCTGCGATACATATGTGTCGTTTTCTTATATCAGTCATATCAGCGTACCTCCTATGGCCTCATGGGCTTTCCGATCTGATCGTAGTACCTCTTCTTGGCTTTGTACATCTCCGTCTCGGCGGTCTTTATGAGAGCGTCCGTGGTCATATCGGAGCTGTAGGTGCTGGTACCTATGGCAGCATGGTAGTCGTTGCGGTCAAGTGCATCGCTGAAGCTCATGAGATGGCTCTTCACCTCGATGTCGGACATGTCCTTCTGGAGCACGATGAACTCGTCACCGCCTACTCGGTAGATATGGTCTGCATCGAAGTACACCTTCAGGGTGTCGGCTATGAAGCGCAGCATCTGGTCACCCGCGAAATGCCCCTTGGAGTTGTTGAGCTCGTGCAGACCGTTGGCATCTACGTATATACATACGAGCCTGTCCTTAGTGCCCTCCAGCTTTTCAAGATAGGTCTCGAAGCGGTTGCGGTTCTGGAGACCTGTGAGCACGTCCATATTGGCTTTCTGCTCGGTCTCCGCCAAAGAGCTGCGTATAGCTCTGAGGAGCCACAGACCGTATATGAGCACCACTACCACGGAGGCTGCGATCATCAGGTACATACCGTTTCGCACCGGAGCCACGCCGGAGAACACGGCGCTCTCGGGCACCAGCGCCACCATCTCCCAGTCCTCTATGCTGAAGGGGAGATAGCACATGAAGCTCCTCTCGCCGCTGTCCTCCGATGTATATACCGAATAGCCCTTCCTGCCTGCGAGTATGCTGTTTATGGTGCCGTCCTTGGTGTATGACGGGTCTGTCTGGATGAAGGGTATATCATGTATATCCGTTATGCCATCGGAGGAGGTGTTTATTATGATCTCGCCCGTCCTGCGGTCTACCACGTAGCAGTGGCCGCGCTTGTCGTATATGCCGGGGATCCAGGCCTTGCCTATGTTGGAAGGGCTCCCGGCACTGTACAGGAGACCGATACATATGCCGTCCTTGCGTATGGGCACGAAGCTGCGTATCACCTGTGTGTTGGGGTTGTTGGCGGAGGGCTGGGGGCTGCTGATATGCTCTCCGAGCAGAGACTCGTGCTCGAAGTTCAGTGTGCTGCTGACCCTGCTGCGCCGTCCCTTGGTAGACATGAGCTCATCGCCCGGGAGGAGTATGCCCGCCTGGGTGATAAGGCTGTTCACGTCATAGTTGGCAAGGTACCCGCCGACCTCTATGGAGTCTATATCGTCGGCATTGCCTATGAGCCCCGCTATCACGCGGAGCATGGTACGGTCGCTCCTCAGGTTTGCTTCGAGATAGTCTATGGCGTCCTCGGTCTCCATTGCCAGATCTTCATAGCAGGAGGTCTCGGTCTTAGACCATACACGTACGACGAAAACGGCTGATATGGTCATCAGGCTCAGCAGTACTATCGTCGTAGCCAGCGCAAAGCGCACCTGACGGAGCGAGGCGAGGATGCCCTTTTTCGCGCTCTTTTCGGAGACCTCGGTCTCTTCTATCTTGTCGTCCTTATCCATCCAAGTATCCTTTACAGTCGCTGTTATAGCATTTTGTCGAATATCATAGTTACAGGATATATCTATACACTATTATACCAGATCATCCACAAAAAATCAAGTACAGATCTGGATATTTTTACTTAAGATATGTTGACATAGGGAGAACGTGATATCCACGGGCAAGATGAGACCGTCGAGAGATGTCTCGACGGTCATATAGCATCTGAAAACAACAACAGCTCATCGAGCAAAGGCTGATCGCCATCGGGATCGATCATACAGATATCGCGGGTCATACGCCCCTGTTCAAAAAGCCTTATGCCTGCGGTGATCCCGTCTATCACGAGCCTTTCCTTTGTGAAGCGTTCGGTGTCGGTGTAGGACCCGGCACAGGATAGAGTTTATCAGATCCATATCCGGGAATATACATTTGCAGATGACGTCGTTCTTTAGACCGGGATGATATTTGTTCTCTATGGTGAGAAAATGCTGGGAATAGCTCTCTAAGCCCCAATAGTCAGCATAGTGGGTATAAGAGCAATAAGCGCGGCAGACACCTCTCTCTATGCATACCTGAGCATAAAAGGCCTTCCATCTGTATGAAGGCAGACAATAACAGTCAAAGAGGATCTTATCGTCCGGAAGGAGCATATGGAAATTATCGAGATATCTCCTTGCGATCTTTATGTTATCTAAAACTTGTTGT
>JAFYEQ010000140.1 GCA_017544185.1 Oscillospiraceae bacterium | reverse complement strand
AGCCAGCCGTGGTACTGTCCTTTGCAGACCGCATCACGCTCCATCTGAGTAGGGCTCTTCACATGCTTGTGAGTGAAGTAGTGGTCGTTGTCGGGATCGAGGTACTTGCCCACGCTGATGCCTGCACACTTGCTGTTGCTGATGTCGCAGTCCTCTATGATCCAGCCCTTTGACCAGTGAGGGCCGATCATACCGTCCTGGAAAGCAGCGGGCGGTGCCCATGTGGTGGCGGCCTTGCTTATCCTAAAGCCGCTGACCGTGATATGTCCCACTCCTGTTTTGGAGGGCATGAAGCAGCGGCGGCGGACATTTATCTCCACCTTCTCGGCGTTGGGATCCTTGCCGCAGAAGTTGCAGTAGAATACGGTCTTGCCGTCCTTCTTCTCAGCATACCACTTGTATACCGACCACTCGGGCTCCCATGAGTATCTGGACTTTTCGCCGCTCAGACACTCTTCGATGTTGCCGGCCTCGTACATGGCACGGTCGTTGAGGTACACGGCTCCTGTGTGCTTGGACTTCCCTGCGAAGTACCAGTCGCCGTACACATAGGTGCTGTACGGGTCATATTCGCCGAATATGCTGTCGTCCACCTCAGCCGTCCATACCGTATCTTTGTACAGCTCCCAGCCCGTAAGGAGCTCTGCGCCCGTTATCTCGGCACCAAGAGGCTCGGCGCTCCTATATACGATAGGAGCATCCTCTGTGCCCGCATTTACGGGATCTACGTATTCACGGTAGATGCCGGGCATGACCAGCACTTCATCGCCTGCCACAGCGACCCTTGCCGCATCGGATATCCTCTTGAAGGGCATATCCTTCGTTCCGTTGCCGCCGCGTCCTGCATCGATGTCTACGTATATAGTCATGTCCGTACCTCCCCGAATGTCATTGGTCTATGTCTTTTCCTGCCCGGAGCCGTATATCAGAGCACGCCCTTGGTGGACAGCACCGTATCGCCCTCTATGGCGACGGCCTCTTTAAGAGCATGAGCAAGGGCCTTATATAATGCTTCTATCTTGTGGTGATCGTTGGCACCGTACATACACTTCAGGTGCAGCGTTATCCCCGCGTTGACCGCGAAGGCACGCATGAACTCCTCGGTCAGGAAGTTATCATACTGCCCCGTGGACTGGTTGGTATAGCTGCAGTCGTATACCAGATATGGCCTGCCGGATATGTCCAGCGAGCAGAAGCCCAGCGCCTCGTCCATGGGTATACAGAACGAACCGTAGCGGCGTATGCCCTTCTTGTCGCCTATGGCGCGGGCGAACGCCTGACCCAGTGCTATGCCAGTGTCCTCCACGCTGTGATGCCCGTCCACATACAGGTCGCCGTCGCACTTTACGTCCATATCGAAGCCCGCATGGACGCACAGCGCCGTCAGCATATGGTCGAAGAACCCTATGCCCGTGGATATATCATACTTACCGCTGCCGTCAAGGTCGATACGGACGTGTATCTTCGTCTCCTTGGTGTCGCGGTCTATTACTGCTGTACGCATATTGGCCTCCTTACCGGTGTCCTACATGTTACCGAGTATCTGTCGGAATGCCGACAGGAACTCCTCTACCTCTTCAAGGGTACCTGCGGTGATGCGCAGGCATCCGCCTATGCGGCGCACTGCGATGGAGCGCTTCTCCAGCTCCTCTGCGATGATGTCCGCCTTCTGTACGCGGATGTATACGAAGTTGGTGACGCTGTCGTATACCCTCTCGATGGAGAAGTATCTGTCAGAGAGATCGAGTATCCCCTGTCTGAGAGCGTCACGCGCCTCTATGATCTTGCGGGTGCAGTCGTCTATGATGTCCTTGTGCCGCATGATCTCACATGCTGCAGCAACGGTGAAGCTGCTTATGTTATAGGGCGACTTCACCGCCCTGAGATGGTCTGTGATGTCCTTGCAGGCAAAGGCGAAGCCGAGACGAAGGCCTGCCATGCCCATATTCTTAGATGCTGTCTTGAGCACGATCAGATT
>JAFYEQ010000139.1 GCA_017544185.1 Oscillospiraceae bacterium | reverse complement strand
TGACCGCAAGCTGGTAGGCGAGCTCACGGGAGACCAGCTGACCCAGAACACCATCATGAACACTATCGCAGGAGGTGAGAAGTAATGGACAAGCCTTCCAAGAGCGGCAGCTCCCTGCTGTCTGTGATCGCAGGGAACCAGATCTTCATACCGATCGCTGCGCTGCTCCTTCTTGCGATATTCAACCTCATTGCAGACCCTTCGTTCTTTGTCATCACTTTGAACACCAACAGTGACGGCTTCCCGGTACTGGCGGGAAATCTGATATCCATCATAGACAACGGATCTGAGCTGGCGATACTGGCCATCGGTATGACCCTTGTCACTGCTTCCTCCCGCGGACAGGACATAAGCGTAGGCGCGGCTATCGCCATAAGCGGCAGCGTGCTCCTCAGAGTGCTCTGCGGTACGAATACCCGTCCCGAGACCCTGCAGGCTCCCATAATAGTCGGCTTCCTGGTGAGCGCTGTGGTAGCTATGCTCTTCGGTGCCTTCAACGGTACGCTGGTATCCTACTTCAAGATACAGCCCATGGTAGCTACGCTGATACTCTTCACTGCAGGCCGTTCCATCGCGGCGTGGATCAACAACAACGAGCTGCCTATCGTTACGGATGAGTCCTTCTCCTATTTCGGCGGATACATCCCCGGCATAGCTGTCCCCACGCCTTTCTTCATAGCGCTGATATTCTTCGGACTGACGTGGCTGCTCTTAAAGTTCACCAACATCGGTCTGTACGTGCAGTCAGTCGGCATCAATGAAAAGACCTCCCGTCTCAACGGTCTGGATCCCGACCTTATCAAGTTCGGCACATACGTGTTCCTGGGCTTCTGCGTGGCTATAGCTGCTCTCATCAAGGTCAGCCGCCTGCAGACCATAAACTATTCTGTCATCGCAAAGGACATAGAGATGGATGCCATACTCGCAGTAGCTCTGGGCGGCAATTCCCTGTGCGGCGGTAAGTTCAATATGCCTGCATCCATACTCGGCGCATACGTTATCCAGTTCCTGACCACAACTCTGTACAAGTTCGACGTACAGTCCACCGCGCTCCCTGCGTATAAGGCAGTGGTAGTCAT
Organism: Oscillospiraceae bacterium; assembly: GCA_017544185.1. Taxonomy (GTDB): domain Bacteria; phylum Bacillota; class Clostridia; order Oscillospirales; family Ruminococcaceae; genus Huintestinicola. Next base: position 1,450 of record JAFYEQ010000139.1, on the reverse strand, counting down.
CGTGCTGGTGGTGCTCAGCGCTCCCATAGTCAGGGACAAGATAAGCGCTGTATTCAAGAAGCTCACTTCCCCGCAGACCGCGGGCAATGCCTAAGGAGGGGTAGATATGTCTGATAAGCCTTCTTTGGGTATAAAGAATCCCTTGAAAAAAATGACTGATACGAACCTGCTCACATCGATCACCATCGCGGTGTTCATAGTGATGTACATCGGAGCGGTCATATTCCTGCAAAAGGGCTTCCTGAAGCCTCAGACCATGTTCAATCTCCTCAACGCCAACGCTGCGCTGATCATACTCTCCTGCGGCATGACCCTTGTCATGATCACAGGCGGTATAGATATCTCCGTAGGCGGCGTCACCGCTCTGGTAAGTATGAGCTGCGCGGTACTGCTGGATATGCACGGCGGCAATGTGGTAGAGGCCATACTCCTTTCCATAGGCATCGGTCTGGCATTCGGACTGATACAGGGATTTCTGGTGGCGTATCTGGAGATACAGCCCTTCATAGTCACCCTTGCGGGGATGTTCTTCGCACGCGGCATGACTACCATCGTAAATACCAACCCCTTCAACGTTGAGAACGAGCAGTTCGTAGCGCTGAAGGAGACAAGGATCACGATACCCTTCCTGGGATCTGTGAACAAGAAGGGCGTATACGTAGATGCGTACATCGAGATCGGTGTGGTGATCGCGCTGATCACGGTGGCGGTGCTCTTTGTAGTCCTCAAATGGACCAAGATGGGACGCAGCTTCTATGCAGTGGGCGGCAACCGTCAGAGCGCTCTGATGCTGGGCATCAACGTAAAGCTCACCACCTTCCTTTCCCATGTGATATGCGGCCTCCTCGCCGGTATAGGCGGCTTCGTATACTTCATGCACGTAGGCTCGGGCTCTGCATCCCATGCTATGGGCGCAGAGATGAACGCCATAGCATCCTCGATCATCGGCGGTACTATGCTCACAGGCGGTGTCGGCAATATCATCGGTACTCTCTTCGGTACCATGTCGCTGGCACTGATACAGAACATCGTATCCTCCGTCGGTCTGGATCAGGCATGGTGGACGGGCATCACCATCGCAGCTATGCTGTGCATATTCCTGGTGGTACAGAGCATCATAATCGCTCGCCGCAAGAAGGCAGAGAGCTCCAAGGAAAAGTGATCTGAGATACTTACAGACGGGACATATCTTCGGGTATGTCCCGTCTTTTCCGTATCATCGCAGTCCCGTTATGGATATGATCATAATGCACATACAGTATGTTATGCGATCATATATATCGTACATTTTTAGTTCAAGGTATTGACATAGCAATGAAAAGGGTATATACTTTAATATTGGGGTATTGCGCCTTATCTATGGCATCAGCGGCACATCGAGAGCAGTATTTACTGTGTGCCTTTGTTATGCGGGAGGGGATGGCCTGCCTCAGATCAAATATACGTCAAG
>JAFYEQ010000138.1 GCA_017544185.1 Oscillospiraceae bacterium | reverse complement strand
GAGGGAGTAGCCTACGCATACGCTGGACTTCTCTATGAGAGTAGACCATACCGTCCTGCCCTTGTTGCTGGCTTTGCCCTCATAATAGTCGCAGGTGCTCACTATGGCGTCGTGGATGTACAGAACCTTTTCGGGCACTGTCATACTGCTGTCTATGCCCGATAAGATCTCATCGGCAGCCCGCTCTATCTGCTTCTTCATCTTGTTAGATGATATGGCAGAATAGGTGTATATAGGCGTGAAAGCGAGTATCTTGTCCTTTGTTTTATAGTCAAGGTCGGCGCTCACCATGCTGACATAGAAGAACTCGGGGTGATTGAACACCACTGTGCCATACAGATCCTCCAGCTCACTGTAGGACAGGTCGTATTTCTCGATATCCAGCGTAGCAGTGCTGCGTGATGATATCATATCCGTGATCTTCTCCATCAGCTCTATGTCCGACTCGGAGTAGCCGCCTGCCTCGTATACCAGATCCATATCCACCGCCGATACGGCCGCAGATAAGGACATAACGGTAAAAAATGCTGCGACTGCCGCCAACAGCTTCCAAAACCCCATTTTCATACCTCATCCCATCCATGTATGATCTTGTCGCACGATCTTTCGTATACAGCATAGTCTGTATGCTGATACAGACCGCATATCCCTATAGTGTATATCCCTGCCGACCGGGCTGCGTCAAGGCAGGCAGGGGAGTCATCGAAGAATATCATATCACCGACAGATGCTCCCAGCATCTCCGCCAGTGCTCTGTATGAGGATGCGGCTTTCTTACCGAGCCCCGCATCACGGGAGCATATACATCTGTTGAAATAGCCGTAAAGTCTGTGCCTTGTCAGGAATGGCTCATAGAGCTTCTGCGGCGAATCCGTGAAAAGTACCGTTTTACCCTTTGCGGAGCATCTTCGTACCACACCATCAGCTCCCTCTATCATCCCGACACTGTTGGCGTAATGGTACACGGCACGGCGGTCTGTCTCTGCCCTGAGCGCTCCCACATCAGTGTATACTATACCGATACTGCATAGATGATGATACAGCTCATCGTAGTCCATGGCAGCCATGCGGGACAGATCCACGTCATCCGAGTATGCCCCGTGAGCTTCGAGGATCTCACGGTCCACCCGCTCCCACACGTGAGCAGAGTCGGCTATAGTGCCGTCCAGGTCGAACACGTATATCATTCTACTCCTTTGAAATTGCGGGAGTATCTTATCCTGCCCAGCAGATCGTTTGCAAGATAGATGCCATGTACTACCAGGTATACTCCCACGACCTTGGAGATGACGCTGTCGAATACCGAGCGGGAGTGGAAGAACAGGTATATCCCCAACAGACCGAGAAGTATGCCGTATATAAGACCGGATATCTTTACACCGTCGGACAGTGCGGCACGTACGGAGCTTACGGCTGTCAGTATAAGAAGTATACCTATTATGAAGAACAGTATGCCGCCGATAGCGCTGAACAGGCTGGTCTTGAAAAGAAGGAGAGCCAGCAGGAACCAAAGTACCCAGTCCAGCTTCAGCACGCTGCCGTTCTTGCGTTCATTGAGCCTTATACAGAAAGTGATGATGCCCGTGATGAGGGCTGCGGCTCCCAGTATGGAGGATATGGCGGAGGATACCGCTCCGGTCTTGAAGAAGGCATAGACGCCCATGACTATCATGGCGATGCAGCCTATCCCCCAAAGTGCGAATACAACGATGTTCTTTGTATCTTTCATATCGTGCCTCCTATATCGATCTTTGCAGCTGCCGCTGTACACTGAGTATGGGCAGAGCGTTCACACGCTGACCGCCGAAGTATTCGTCGGCAGGGAACAGCGTCACGTCGCATGAGCCGTTGAGACGCTGCAGTATGTCACGTCTGATCCTCACCTCAGCGAGACGGTCGGCGGGTATACATATACTGTGGAAGGAGTACCATCGGCAGAATCGTGCATTGAAGCTCTCTCCCTCTAGATCCAGCCCCGTCGTGTAGAAGGCGGCTGCCTTCGTCAGCAGCAGCCATACAGCGGGTATCTCCGCCACCACTGCCAGGAACCTGAGAAGCTCATACCAGTAGGGGATGAATATGATGAGTATCATCGTCACGACGGGGATAAGTATGACAGGCAGCGCGGGCGGCCATATGAAGCGCCACGCGAACAGCGTCCCGGGGCGTATGAACTCGTTCTCGGACACGAACTCGGGGAGTATCTGTTCCATCACGTTGTCAAGGTCTGAGAACCTGCTCCGCTTGCTGTCGTCCTTTCGGCGGGTCTTGCAGATGGGTATGAACACGGGTATCTCACGGCTGCGCTTGCCGTAGCCTGTGCAGCTTATGTGGACGGAAGCGAGCCCGAACATCTTCATGATCAGGGTCTGGCGCATATCCGTCATATTTATCTTCTTGACGTTGATGCAGAATATACGGCGTACTACCACTCCTGAGGATATGAGTATGCATTTGCCGCGTCTGATGATCTTGAAATTCAGATGGCGCACTGTGTTTAGCAGGAAAGACATCAGAAAGCCTGCCCCTATCACGATGGAGATGGCGATGCCTGCAGGGTCTATGCCCGCTATCAGCTTGCCGATAAGGTCTGTGAGAGTATCAGACAGACCGCTGACCAGCCTGAAAAAGTCGTTCTCCAGCTTTGCACCTATGATGCTGGTGGAGACAGACAGAGTCGTCACCAGCAGGACCACGCCCGAAAAGGCCGATGAGAAGAAGAACGAGAATATCATCATCAGATCTATCGGGATGCTGTAGGAGCTGCGCATCTCATCACCGTCGGTGAGCGTG
>JAFYEQ010000137.1 GCA_017544185.1 Oscillospiraceae bacterium | reverse complement strand
ATGGGATTGGTCATGGCGCCCGAGCCCAGTGTCTTGGCAAGACCAGCTACTGTAGCGGAATGGCATACGCGGGCGCAGTTGTCTGTATTATTGGTGCCGAAGCAGGTACGTACCATCTTCTGCACCATGTATATGTCCTCATTGGCGGAGCGTGAGCATGCAAAGCCCGCAAGGCTGTCGGGACCGTACTTCTCTTTGATCTCCATCAGGCGCTTCGCGGTATAGGAGATGGCCTCCTCCCAGCTGGCCTCTCTGAACTCGCCTGTGGCTCTGTCCTTTATCAGAGGTGTCTTCAGTCTGTCGGGGGAGTTCACGAAGTCGAAGCTGCCCGAACGTCCCTTGACGCACAGCCTGTGATGGTTGGAGGGGCCGTTGGCAGGCTCTACGTTCACTATGGTATCATCCTTCACCACCAGATAGAACTGGCATCCCGTCGCACAGTGCGGACAGGTGGTGAGCACCTTCTTGACCTCCCAGTTGCGGTAGCTCTCCTCCTTCTTGAGCGTGAGAGCGCCCGTGGGACATACGCTGGCACAGTTGCCGCAACTCTCGCAGCCGCTGACCTTGTAGCCCTTTCCAAAGGGGGCATCTACCATATGGAAGGTACCGCTGCGGCCGCCCTTGAGGGTGCCGTTGCATGCGATGTTATGACAGACGTTTATGCAGCGCTGGCAGTGTATGCACTTGCCCGGGTCGTAAGTGATGAAGGGAGACTCATCAAGTATAGGCATCTTTTTCTCAATCTCCCTGCGCGAGCCCTCGTATGACGCATGTTTCACGCCGTAGCGGTTGCACAGGTCCTGCAGCTCACAGGTGCCGTTGGCAGCACAGCTCATGCAGTCAAGGTGATGGTTGGCAAGTATCAGGTCCAGCATCTCCTTGCGGTACGCCGTGAGAGTATCGCTCTCGGTCGTCATGACCATACCGTCAAGGGCCTTGGTGCGGCAAGCGGGGAGATAGTTCTTATACCCTTCGACCTCCACTACGCACAGACGGCACATGCCTATGTCTGACACGCCCTCCATATAGCAGAGGGTGGGGATCTTTATGCTGTTCTGCTTACAGACATCGAGTATAGTCATATTATCTGGGGCCGTTATGGTCCTACCGTTCACAGTGATCGTGATCATTCGCCTCTGCCTCCTTTCATCGCTCCGCAGCCGTAGTGGTCACAGCGCAGACATCTTCCGGATTCTCGCATAGCCTCCTCCACGGTCATGGGGAGCTCCACATGATCGAAGTTGCGGCGCCGCTCGAAGGGATCCTTCTCCTCTATCTCCGCTCTGCCCGTGGGAATGCATGGGTTGGGCACCGCAGGCGGGAGCGGGGTATCGCATATCACCTTGTGATGATAGCCTAAGTATTCGTCTATATTGAACGCAGCGACCTGACCGGCAGCTATGGCATTTATCGCCGTGGACGGACCAGTCACGCAGTCACCGCCCGAGAATACACCGGGACTGTCCTTTACCTCGCAGGTCACATCGGCCGTGATCCTGCCTCTTTGGGTGGGGATACCTGCCTGCTCGAATACAGCCACGTCGCTCCTCTGACCTACGCCAAGTATCAGCATGTCACACTGGAAGCGATAGGGGTAGTTGCTGGAGTGTTCGGTGGTCACGAAGCCGAAGTTGTCGTACTCGCCCACGATCTCAGGCTGCAGCCATACCGCACGTACAGCGTCATCGTCGTCCAGCTCTATGTTCAGGAAGCTCAAGAGTGTCCTGAAGCGGACGCCCTCCTGCATAGCAGCTTCGATCTCGCTCTCCAGAGCGGTATAGTCATCGCGCTTGCGGGTGAATACGTGTATGGTCTTGGCGTGGAGACGCACAGCCGTTCTTGCGGCATCCATAGCCACGTTGCCGCCGCCTATGAGGACGACCCTCTTGTCTGTCAGGTCGGGAGCATCGCCGTTGGCCACCATCTGCAGGAAGTCGGCGGCGGGTATGACGTTCTTGCCGTTGGCTCCATCCATGGGCATACGGTTGCCCAGCTGAGCGCCGAGGCCCAGGTATACCGCATCATGGGAGGAGCGTATCTCCTCGTATGTTATGTCCTTGCCTACCTTGCATCCGCACTTCACGTCGATGTCGCCCGCGTTGAGTATGGCGCGTATGTCCTCATCCAGGCGCACCTTGGGGAGCCTGTATTCGGGTATGCCGTAACGCAGCATACCGCCCAGCTTCTCGTGCTCCTCGTATATGTCCACATGATGACCCATGAGAGCCAGGAAGTACGCAGCTGTAAGGCCCGAAGGACCACCGCCTATTATGCCTATGCTCTTGCCCGTGCTGACGTTGCGGGGAGGTGTGTCCACCTTGTCAGCTGAGACCATATCCACCGCGTACTTCTTGAGTCCGCGGATGTTGATCGCATCATCTATGATCTTGCGGCGGCACTTGCGCTCGCAGGGGTGCTCGCATACCATAGCGCAGGCCGTAGGGAACGGGTTCTTCTCACGTATCTTCTTTATAGCGCCCTCGTAGTCCTTGGCGTGTATCAAAGATACATACCCGGGCACGTCCACATGAGCGGGACATAGGGTCACGCAGGGGATGGTCTGGGTCACGTTCTCCACGCATTTGCGGCTGCTGATATGGCTGGCGTACTCGTCAGCGAACTCGGTGAGGCTGTCGAGTATAAGGTCGGCAGCCACCACGCCTACGGCACAGTCAGCGGTACGCGCGATCATGCGGCACATATCCTCCATCTTGGTGAGGGTGCTCTCATCTGCATCTCCGTTGAGTATAGACAGGAGCATCCTGTCCACCTCCACGAGCCCGTCACGGCAGGGGACGCATTTGCCGCAGGTCTGGTTCATGGAGACCTGGAGCAGGGATCTGTACAGTACCAGAGGACACATCCCCGGTGGATAGGATGCCATCCTTGAACGGAATTTCCTGAGCACTACGTCTATGCGCTCATTCATGTTCCCTCTCTTAGCCAGTTTTTTCATATATTACGCTCCGATCTGTCAGGGTATTGAGAAGTAAGGACATATGTCCGATAACTATGCATATTATACCATATCCATACCCGTATGTCAAGTAAGATCTGTATACTATGGCATCATGGGCATCCGCGTTTTGTACTCGAAATGCGTGATATGATCGTATTATGAGCAAAACAGATCGAAAACACATCATGTATACAGATCTTTCGGCTGATCATAAGGCAATATGCCCATTGATGCGTCGCAAGATCCCGCCCCTCACCCTGCATATCGTCACATTTAGGCAACATCCCTGTAAGATCAATATTATCCATAAGAAGTAAAATGAAAAGGGCAGCATAACACCTATAAAACAGCCGATGCAACATATCGTGGCATCGGCTCTCTGTTTAGATCATGTATGATATCATCTCGTGAACTGCGAAACGAACTTCCAGGCATTCTCATTGGTGTGCTGCCTGCATTCGTGCATCTGACCGCTGACGCTGGCAAAGGCGGTACGGCATACGCCGTCCTCGCTGTCGTAGTAGCGCACGGTGAGGGTGCTGTCGCGGGACGGGTCGTAGATCTGCTCTACCCGGTCGCCCTTGATGCCCCAGAAATGGTCCTCCCAGCTGTCCCTGTCGTCGTAGGACAGATCGGCGAACTTGGCCTTCACCTTGTTGACCTGTGCAGCGTATACCGCACGCTCCACGCAGGTGGGAGCCTGGTTCGGCAGCTCCGGCAGGGGAGACTTCTCGCCGCCCGAGTAGAACATGGGCACGGGCACCGTGAAGTTCAGCTTTTCCTTAGGCACAGCCTCGCCGTAGAAGGTGGTATACACAGGGAACAGGGCGCTGGCAGGCATGATCCCCGCGAATACTTCGGGGTACTGCTGGAACAGATCCCAAGTCTT
>JAFYEQ010000136.1 GCA_017544185.1 Oscillospiraceae bacterium | reverse complement strand
GACCTTCTGGGTATGACATGTATAACGTCCATCATAGCGCAAAGAGCCGCTCCGAGAGCGGCTTTTTTGCATATTGACCTGTTATGGATAGATGCAGGGGCATGGGGGCTAGAGGATCAGAGGCAGGAAGAGGGAACTGCTCGTTTGAACGGTCCTGTGGGCTGACACATAGGTCAGCCCCTACGAATGGAAATGGGATGTTTGTACGTTCCTAGCCTCTTGTCCCTTGCCCCTCGTCCCTTGTCCCTCGCAAATGCATGAGCAGTTGCATAACTTTCATCCGAAACAGATATAGGAGCGATATCATTTCTTCCCTCGCAGCATATCGGCAATGGCCAGCAGGGCATCCGGCTTCACCATGGCCAGCCCCTGCCCTTCGTCCCCGAGTATCAGCAGGGTGTCCCCCGGGGATATATCGAATATCTTACGTGCCTTGGCGGGTATAACGATCTGCCCCTTGTCGCCCACCGTCACCAGCCCGAACATATGCTTCCCTCTGGGCGGAGGCGCTATGCCCGCACTTTTGCTGTCGAAGTTCGCCAGCTCATCCAGGGACACGCCGAACAGATCGGCAAGGATCTTGCATTTGTCAAGGTCGGGGACAGTGTCCCCGCATTCCCATTTTGCCACTGCCTGACGTGATACGCCCAGCGCATCGGCGATATCCTCCTGGGTCATGGAATGGAACTTTCGCAGCTGATACAGATTCTCACCGAACATCCTTCTTCCTCCTTATCCCGAGCACCGCCCATCTGAAGAACGGCAGTCTCGATATGATCTCATTGAGCACGAAGCCTGCAGCAAATCCTGCGATGATGCTTATCACGTATACCGCGGGAGCAGGCAGGAGAGCGGGCTTCGCGATGAAGAGCGCTACAGAGGATATGCCCAGATAATGGAAAACGTACAGACCGAAGCCGCGCTTCCTCATCCATTCAAAGCCCTTGTTGGTGTAGTCCAGATACTTGGCTGCCGCTGCTACGATCGCAAGGCATGCGAACCAGCCGTAGGACGTGAAGAGCACCTTCTTGTATACAGGTGCGTCAGCGTAGTTCTGGCCGAAGTATACCGCACAGAAGGCTATGCCTGTGACTACAGCGGGGAGGATAAGGAACACCAGCCGCTCCTTCATACGTTCTATTACCTCCTGATGCGAGAACACGAAGTAGCCGAGGAAGAAGTACATGCCGTAGAGCCCGAAGCGGTATACGGTGATGACAGGAGTGTTTAGCACCAGCGAGGAGAGCCATACCGGCACGAACATCATCAGCAGTGCCGGGAGATCTGCCTTTGCTCCCAGATCCCACAGCTTGTCCTTCTCCACCTTCCTGACCAACACGAGGAGCAGGGAGAAGAGCCACAGCATCTGTATGGTCCACAGTACGCCCAGACCCGAAAGCGGCAGGGCTATCACCGGAGCTACGACGGGCATCTGATCTATAGCATCGTTCAGTGCCATGCTCACATAGCCCTGTATGAACTGGAACGCGAAGAGACCGATGGTACACGGTACGAGCAGCTTGGTGGTCCTGCTGGATATGAACTCCTTGTGGGTGTGGCCTTCAAGATACAGTCTGGAGGATATTCCCGATACCAGGAACAATATGGGCATGAGCCACGGGTACACTATGTATTGGAACATGTCGTACCACTGGACATCAAGTGACGTGATCTTGCCGAGCCCGCCTCCCACGCCTTCTGCGTTGTACATGTAGAACACATGGTAGAGGACTACGAATATCTGTACGCCCCATCTGATGTTGTCAAGGTATGATCTTCTGGTATTTTTCATATTTATACCACCTTTGCAACTTATTATGACATTATGATATCACGATCCGTATCCCTTGTCAACCGATCAAACTTAACATTTCATGCTCCCCATGTTATGATCGGTTGCACTTGACGCATTTTCCGCAGATCTGTGGAAAATACACTTTTTTGTCAAAATACTCTTGACAAAAGTTGTGGATCATGCTAGAATGATAAAGTGGTATGCTTTTGATATGACACGATATGTGTATATAATATTGACTGATGACCGATAAGATGTAAATGTGAGCGTTCCGTGTAATGGATGCGTTCGGCTCGAAGGAGGCAGAGGATATGGCAGCAACTAAGTATGAGCTCGAAGTCGGTTTTGATCTGAAATGGCTCATGGAACGGCGTTCCGATCCCGTATACCCCGTACACTGGCTGGCCTCCGAGCTGAAAGAGAAGTTCGGCGCGTCCTCGGTCAGGACCAAGATGTCCTCCGTACATGCTGAGATAGTTACCGATGGTCCCGAGGCGGAGCTGAGCAAGGCTGTCCGCGATCTTGTCACAGGAGAGTACGGCAGCGAGACCGAGTACTTCCATGTGGATATGATATCACATGAGCCCGTCGAGGAAGAGCCTGCCGAAGAGGACGCCAAGGATAAGGCTCCATCCGACAAGCAGCCCGAAAAGGCATCCGAGGAGGGACACAAGAAGGAGCCCGAAAAGGCGTACAAGGAAGAGCCAAAGATCGAGCCCGAGAAGGCTTCCGAGGAACCAAAGAAGGAGCCTGAAAAGGAGCCTAAAAAGGACGATGACGGCAAGGACACCGAAGATAAAAAGGACGGCAAGTCCGGGGACGGTGTGAAAGAGCCCAAGGCGGGAAGCCCATCCGAGAGCATCCATGCCGAGACCTACAAGTCCGACGAGCATTCGGATACCCCTCCCGATCCTTCATCCAAGCCCGATACCGTAGATGCGGGCAAGACATCTCCGTCTCACGGGAAGAGGGCGGACGTACCGAAGGACGCCGCATCCAAGACCGCCTACAAGAAGGAAGAGAAGGATGCCTACGGTAAGATCATGGATCTGATAGGCGCTGATGAGTTCAAGGCGGTAGTCAAAGAGATCGGGGACAGCGCAAAGGGCTTCAAGGACAATCGTCTTCTGGAAGTGTTCGCCGACCGCTGCTACCTCTTCTCTGTCAGCGACGGCTATGGCATGACCACATATCTCAGGCTCTTCACGGAGTTCCTGGAGGAGACTGGGCTGTACGTAAGTGCGAAAGCATCCAAGTACGGCAATAGTATGAGCAAATCCACTGAGGAGCATCTCCCGTCCGATCCCAAAGATGAAGACTTTAAGATCATAGTCGGTAAAATAACGGAAGGACAGGGCAGGGTGATCTGCATAGACATATCGGAATGGATCACCAAGCTCTACGATGCGGCCTTCACAGCACTGCTCAAGGCGATAGTCAGTCCCGAGAACAGGAGCATAGTGATATTCCGCGTGCCCTTCATCGCAAAGGATGTGCTCCTTCGCGTAAAGGCTGCGCTGGACAGATACCTCCCCGCTGTGACCACGATATCCGTGCCTCCTCTGGTACCCGAGGAGCTGGACCGCTGCGCCATGGATATACTCAACAGCATGGACTACACCATGGACGATGATGCATGGGAGCTCTTCGATGCTAAGATCATGCAGGTAAAGAACGATGCCAGCTTCTACGGCTTCAATACCGTGAAGAAGGTAGTCAAGGAGATCCTCATACTCAAGCAGGTCTCCAATGTGAACAAGGGTACTCAGGACAAGGTGATATCTGCCTCGGATATCAGAGATATCGTACCGCAGCATACGTCTGAGACCGACGGCTTTGCCGAGCTGGATGACCTGATCGGTATGGAGCCCGTGAAGAAGAAGCTCAAAGAGATAGTGGCTCGTATACTTTTATCCAAGCAGTCCGGCAATATAGAAAGCCCCAGCATACATATGCGCTTCGTGGGCAACCCGGGTACTGGCAAGACCACCATCGCAAGGATACTGGGCAGGGTGCTCAAGGACAAGGGCGTGCTCCGCAAGGGCGACTTCTATGAGAAGCAGGCAAGGCAGCTCTGCGGCAGATATGTAGGCGAGACCCGTCCTCTCACCGAGTCGATATGCAGGGAAGCATACGGATCCGTATTGTTCATAGACGAAGCGTACTCGCTATATATGCCCGGATCCTCCAAGGACTACGGTACAGAGGCCATAGCCACGCTCATCGCCGAGATGGAGAACCACCGTGATGATATGGTGGTGATCATGGCGGGCTATCCCGATGAGATGGATGTGCTGCTGCAGTCCAACCCGGGTCTCAAGAGCAGGATGCCCTACACCATAGAGTTCCCGAACTATACCGCCGAGGAACTGGCGATGGTGTTCATGCGGCTGGTGAAGAAGCAGTTCAGCTATGATGACGACCTTGAGCCTGCCGTTAAGGAGTACTTCGACAGTATCCCCGATAGCTTCCTCAAGTCCAAGGACTTCTCCAACGCCAGGTTCGCACGCAACCTCTTCGAGAGGACTTGGGGCATCGCGTCCACCCGCTGCATGCTGGACGGCAAGACCCTGCAGGATATATCTCTCTGCGCGGAGGACCTGAAGACAGCAGCTGCGGACTCTGACTTCTCCTTCGAGAAGGGCGGCAAGCTGATCCTCAATCTATGACACATATCTATATCGGCGGATGCCATATCTGCATCCGCCGATAAGATACCGTTACCCACTATGACCAAAGGAGGCATATCATGGATGATGCAATGAAGATGCAGACCGCAAGGAACGTGTTCGAGACTATCTGCGGGATGCTCAGAGAACAGGACTACAAGTTCAGGGCGGATCCCGAAGAGCTGAAGGTGAACTTCGGTGTCAGGGGCGAATCTTTCCCGATCGATGTGGTATACCGTGTGATCCCCGACAGACAGCTGGTACAGATCACCTCCGCTCTCGCCTACTATATACCCGAGGATAAGAGAGATGAAGCTGCTATCGCGCTCACTATGATCAACTGGAGGCTCCTCAACGGCAGCTTCGACTTCGATATGAGCGACGGATATGTGCAGTTCAGGATCTGCGAGGCCTATCACGACAGCCTTATCGGCGGTGAGGTATTCGATTATATGACCCATGCTCTGTTCTATACCGTGGACGAGTATAACGAGCTCCTGTTCATGCTGGGCAAGGGTATGATCACTTTGGATCAGTTGATCGAGAAGATCAAGGAATGATGATAACGGGCAGCCATAGGCTGCCCGTTTTGGTATGATCGGTCAGATATGAACAGGGGGCAGCTATGCCCCTGCTTGCAGTTATTCGTTGACCAGCTCGCCCCTTTGGACGGGCCTGATGATGGGGATCCTTTTCTGTTGAGCTGGCTTGCATCACATCATCGCTCCCGAACTCTATGATCTCGATCTTGGGGGCGTATATATCTTTCATCCATCGTTGAGCCTCCCTTGGATGTGTCGTTACATGGTCTGCGGCTGTGATGCGCCTTAACGCTTTGGCGCTCGTGTATCCTGCCGCGCGGTATGCTATACCAAAAGCGCACACACGCCAAGTATACCATAAACGGGCTTTGGTTTCAATTTGTCCTATCGCTGAATAATGTAAAATATCTGTGAACGGAGGATCCCTTTCTGTCCTGTCTATGCTATGTAGACGATACTTGACAAAGATCTGAGATCGTGGTATAATGTGTATGTGAGCAGACTATGCGGTCAGACCCTTATGGGTCAGGAAAGTCCGGGCATCACAGAGCAGGATAGCTGCTAACGGCAGCCGAGGGCGACCTTAGGGAAAGTGCAACAGAGATATACCGCCTGTGCATCCGCGCAGGTAAGGGTGGAAAGGCGAGGTAAGAGCTCACCGGAGCAGCGGAGACGCTGCTGCCCTGTAAACCCTATCCGATGAAACGTCTATTGGTGCAGTATGGCAACATTTGCTCGATGGTCATGCTGTAATGACGGCTAAAGCGTTTCGGCGACGATTCGCTCAGATAGATCTCCGCACACGACAGAACCCGGCTTATCGGCTTAGTCACTTCTGAATATCCCGGGAGGATCAGTCATACTGTCCTCCTTTTTTGTAAGACAAGGAGGATGGCTGTGAAAAAGCGAGTTAAAAAAGCAAGGGGGCTCTTCTCCCCCCGCAGTAATATGATGGTATGCCTTTACGGCCCGCCCCGGATGATGTTCAATAAGCTCACGGACAGCACAAAGAATAACGGCAAAACACCCGCAAACAAAGAGAACAAAGAGGAAGACAAAAAATGAAAAAAAGAACAGCGCTGATACTCAGTGCGGCAGCTCTGCTGTCAGGATGTACATTCGACCCCTTCGGGAATATGGCATCAGGAGTATACGGACCTCCGCCTGCTGAAAGCGAAACAGTACAG
>JAFYEQ010000135.1 GCA_017544185.1 Oscillospiraceae bacterium | reverse complement strand
GGCAAGGATCTTGCCGTCGGCGGAGTATATGCTCCCCCTCGCCGCCTTCACGGTGGTAGCACCGAACTGGTTGTCGTTCGCCATGGCGGAGTACTTGCTGTGGCCTGCCACGCCGGTCTCCACCAGCTTGTACAGATCCACCGCTCCGCCGGCTATCATCACTACAGTGAATATAGTGACCAGCCTGGTCTTCATATGGTTCGTAGTTTTGTATGATGCCATATCTTTCCTGCTCTATCATCTATTAACAGTAAACCGTCAAGCGCGAGAGCCTGACGGTCGTTCCCTGATGCGGTCACTCCTTAGAAACGAGCTTCTCGAAGGTATCTGCTATCTTCTCGAATACAGTCTCTTCGTTCTCGCTCACCTCAGCGTGATTGCCGCTTTCTATACTTACATATTCTGTCTGGGAGCGCTCCAGCTTCTGCATCCCCAGGACCTTGACCGCATATTCCTCCACCGCTTTCTGAGAGCTCTTCTCTTCGATAGCGGCTATCATACGTGTGTTTTCCTGTTCGAGCTGGACCAGCTCAGCCTTGGCCTTCTGTACATCTGCGTGTACTTCGCTTATACGAGAATGGGAATATACGCAAGCCATGACAGCGCACAGGCAGAAGAATACGACCGCGATGACTATAGCCACCGATCCGCCGGGCACTCCCGGACGGGCAGGCACCGCCTGAGGTCTCTCATGCTTCTGTATTATGGGCTCGGGCTGCATCTCATATCTCGACAGGTCATAAGCCGCACTGTTCATCGGCTCCACCCCCTATAGTATCATAACTTGGCTTCGAATGCCCTTACCTTGGCGCTCCTGCTGCGAGGATTGATCTCAAGCTCCTCGGAGGATGCCGTGACGGGCTTCCTTGTGACTATCTTGCCCTTCGGTGTCTTCCCGCATACGCATACCGGGAAATCGGGAGGACATGTGCATGGGTCTGCCCATTCAGCGAACCGTCTCTTCACCATGCGGTCCTCCAGGCTGTGGAAGGTGATGATCACCAGCCTGCCGCCGGGAGAAAGGGTCTCAAGACATGCATCAAGGGCATTGTCAAGGTGCGAGAGCTCATCGTTGACGGCGATGCGTATCGCCTGGAAGGTCTGTCTTGACGGGTTCTTGTCGCGCCTGAACTTCGCAGGATAGGCAGCGGCTACTATGTCCGCCAGCTGCTTCGTGGTAGTTATGGGCGCTGATGTACGGGCCTCTGCTATCGCCCGTGCTATGCGGGGAGCGAACTTCTCCTCGCCGTATCTGTAGAGTATATCAGTTATCTCACGTTCACTGTAGGTATTCACCAGATCTGCCGCAGACATGCCGCTCTTTGACATGCGCATATCCAGCGGGGCGTCGGTATGATAGGAGAAGCCTCTCTCTGCGGTATCCAGCTGGAAGGAGGACACCCCCAGATCCAGCAATATCCCGTCGGCACCGTCTATGTCGCACCGACGTGCTATATCCCGTATCTCGTCGTAGTTGCCCTGCACCACCTGTGCGGGGAGCCCCGAGAGCCGTTCTGTGGCTGTTGCCACCGCATCGGGATCGCGGTCTATGCCTATCAGCCTGCCGCCGTCGAGCCTGCGGGCTATCTCGGAAGAATGGCCTGCGCCGCCGCAGGTACCGTCTATATACGTACCGTCGGGCTTGATATCCAGCAGCTCCAGACATTCGCGGAGCATCACGGGTATATGTGAGAACATCAGAACGCTATGCCGTCAAGAGCGGCAGCCAGCTCCTCATCGGAGAACTTGGCGTTCTGCTCCTCGTAGCGGGCGGTATCCCATATCTCGGCGCGGTTGCGGTTGCCGATGACGGTGATATCGTGGTCGAGGCCTGCGTATTCACGCAGCTTCTGACTTATCTGTATGCGCCCCTGCTTGTCGCATTCGGGGTACTCACTGCCTGCGTATATGCGGCGGAGAGCCTGCCGTCCTGCGGTGCCCGCTACTTCAGCGAGCTTCTGGTCGAGGCGCTCGAACTCATCCTCGGAGTAAACATATAGACAGCCCTCAAAACCGATGGTGATCACAAAGCCAGCGCCCAGCTGATCGCGCAGCTTAGCAGGGAACGCCATACGCCCCTTTGCGTCCATGGTAGGGTTGTATGTCCCCATCAAAGGCTTCATGTGCTCACTCCCCTCGGCTATGATCCGGTGTATCAACGTGACTTCCAACACTCTGTTGAAAGTTCACCACTTTTCACCATTTTCAGGGCATTTTTACCACTGAATACATTATACACTTTATCGAGGGAAATTTCAAGGCTATTTAGGAAAAAACTCAATATAAATATCTAGATTTCTCTGCCACCGTTTTGTAACTTTTGCCCAAAAGCTCGTAACCATTTGTATATTTTTCTTATTTCCCGCTAAAAATATACTGTGTGTATATCCCGAGGGCATTAAGATAGGCTGCCTGTGGCATACAGCAGCCATGATCTGACCAGAGTCGAGATATGATACTATCCTACATCCAGCTCATCACTTCGCGTTAAAGGGACAAGGGACAAGAGACAAGGGACAAGGGACAAG
>JAFYEQ010000134.1 GCA_017544185.1 Oscillospiraceae bacterium | reverse complement strand
GAATAGTATTATCTGTTGGCGGTAAATATGGTACCTATCTGCTCACCGTCGAAGAAGTCGTACAGGTTCTCGGGACGGCGGCCGTTGAGTATGGCCATGTCGAAGCCTGCCTTCATGGCGATCTCAGCGGCGTTGATCTTGGTCATCATGCCGCCGGAGCCCAGGGCAGAGCCTGCGCCTCCTGCAAGAGAGCGGATATGATCGTCTATTCGGTCTATCACGGGTATCAGCTTCGCGTCGGGATCGCGTCGGGGGTCGCCGTCGAAGAAGCCGTCTATGTCGGAGAGGATGATCAGCAGGTCGGCATCGCACATGGTGCCCACATGAGCGGCGAGGGTGTCGTTCTCGCCCATCTCCAGCTGCAGCTCATCTATGGCAACGGTGTCGTTCTCGTTGACTATGGGGATCACACCGTTCTCCATCAGCTTCTGGAGGGTGTTCTCCACATTGTTCTTGCGGGGGGTCTCAAGTACGTAACGGGTGAGGAGTATCTGCGCCACGTTGATGTTGTACTCGCCGAACAGCTTGTCATAGAAGTACATCAGCTCGCACTGGCCTATGGCAGCGCAGGCCTGCTTCATGACGGTCTCCGTGGGACGCTCCGTCAGGTTCATCTTGGAGAGGCCCATAGCTACAGCGCCCGAGGATACCAGTATGATCTGGCGCCCCGTGTTCTGTATGTCCGCGAGTATCTTCACGAACCGCTCAGTGCGGCGTATATTGAGACGCCCCGTGCGGTGATGGGTCAGCGTGGATGTGCCTATCTTTACGACTATGCGTTTCTTCTTGTTTATATCGAACATCGTTATCTTCCTGTTATAAAGTGATCGGTGGTAAGTGGTCTGTGGCCGGTCGTCATAGACTTATCGGTATCCCGGGTCTCCGCTCAGGGATCTGTATCATGTGACCGTATTCACGGGGGAGCCCCCGATCCAGCGGCGGAGGTTGTCAACGGCGATGTCTACCAGACGTACACGGGTCTCACGGGGAGCCCAGCCGGTATGGGGAGTGATGATGCAGTTGGGGATGCCGTACAGAGGGCAGTCCGCGTGCATGGGCTCATAGGTCAGTACGTCCAGCGCCGCTCCTGCCAGTCTTCCCTGTGTCAGGGCATCGGCCAGCGCCTGCTCGTCAACGGTGCCGCCGCGGGAGGTGTTTATGAACACTGCGGTGGGCTTGCAGAGGGAGAAGAGCCGCGCATCGGCCATACCCGCTGTCTTATCGGTCAGGGGACAGTGGAGGGTGATGTAGTCCGACCGTGAGAATACGGTATCTGTATCCGTGAAGGTCACGCCGGGGACATCCTTGGGAGTGCGTGTAGCGCAGAGCACCTCCATGCCGAAGGCGCGGGCGATCTCTGCTACCCGTCTGCCGATGTTGCCCATACCTACTATGCCGATGGTCTTGCCGTACAGCTCAAAGGCGGGTATCCCCAGATACGAGAAGGTGTCCGAGCGGATCCAGCCGCCCTCACGGGTGAAGGCGTCCTGCTCGTGTATGCGCTTGGCAAAATAGAGGATGTACCCGAAGACCTGTTCAGCCACAGCGTTGGCGGAGTAGGTGGGCACATTGGTGACGGTGATACAGTGAGCCTTGGCAGCCGCTATGTCCACGTTGTTGTACCCCGTGGCGCACAGGCCTATATATCTCAGGGACGGCAGGGCCTCTATCACGTCCGCCGTGAACAGGGTCTTGTTTATGATCGCCGCATCAAAGCCCGAGGTGCGCTCGATCACCTTGTCCTGCGGCGTCAGAGGGTATCCCGTCACATCGCCCAGAGCGGAGAAGCCCGCAAGGGAGATGTCCCCCGAGGATACGGTCTTTTCTTCAAGAAGTACTATCTTCATCGGTGGTGTCCTCAGCGGTCTTTTCGGTCTTTTCTGTCTCGCCGGCCTTCTCTTCCTTGGCCTTGTCCAGTGCCTTGTATACCTTATGCATATCCACACAGGCCAGCACGAACAGCGCGATCTCCTCTATGCCGAGTATATAGAACCATGGCGCGTCTTTGCATACGTATACGAACAGAGTGGATATGATACCTATGATCAGCAGCAGCTCGTATCTGCGGCGCCTCTTTATAAAACACAGCGCCATGAGTATGGACGCCACGACCACAAAGCCGATATGGAGCTCCACAGGGAGCGGGAACAAAAGGGTAGTCGTCATCACAGTACCGCCTTTATCGCAGCAAGGAGCTCATCGTAGCTCTCGAAAGCGGGGTACTGAGGGTAGTCCTTCTTGATCTGCTCGGTGGAGCGGAACAGGAAGCCTGCCTTGGATGCCTCGATCATACCCAGGTCGTTGAAGCTGTCGCCGGAGGCTATGGTCTCAAAGCCTATGGACTGCAGCGCCTTCACGGTGGTGAGCTTGCTCTTCTCGCATCTCATACGATATCCTGTGATCTCGCCGTCCTCTGCCACCTCAAGGGTATTGCAGAATATGGTGGGCCAGCCCAGCTTCTTCATGAGGGGAGCCGCGAACTGGGTGAAGGTGTCGCTTATTATGATCACCTGTGTCATCTCGCGGAGCGCATCCAAAAACTCCTTGGCACCGGGCATGGGGTCTATCTTGGCTATGGTCTCCTGTATCTCCTTGAGGCCCAGACCATGTTCCTTGAGGATGCCTATGCGCCACTTCATCAGCTTGTCGTAGTCGGGCTCATCGCGGGTGGTGCGCTTGAGCTCGGGTATGCCGCTCTCCTTGGAGAACGCGATCCATATCTCGGGTACCAGTACGCCTTCCAGATCCAGGCATACGATGTTCATAGAACTCATCTTTGTTGTCCTTTCCTTTATCATCTTGCGTATCCCCGCCGACGGCGGGGATACGCCATGTTACTTATTTATCGCAGCCAGAGCCCTCTTGCCTATATCATGGCGGTAGTGAGCGCCGTCGAAGCTGATCTTGTCAACTGCGGAGTATGCACTGCCGATGGCGGAGGCAAGATCGCTGCCGGTGCAGGTGACGCCGATGACACGGCCGCCT
>JAFYEQ010000133.1 GCA_017544185.1 Oscillospiraceae bacterium | reverse complement strand
CTCATCCACAGGTATGGTCTCGAAGGGGATGCCGTACATCCTGCACCATACGGGATAGAACGAATATGTTATATCCGGGAGCAGTACGGGACGATCCGTCCCGAAGAACGCTCTGAAGCACAGTGCCAGCACATCGTCGGAACCGTTGCCCACGAACACGTTCTTGGGCTCTGTGCCAAGATCCTCGGCTATTGCCTCCATGAGCGGGAGAGCATCGGCGTTGGGATAGCGCCTGAGATCTGCTCCGTCGAAGCCGTGTATGGCATCTATCACGCGAGGCGAGGGAGGATATGGGTTCTCGTTGGCATTCAGCTTGATAAGGTCTGCCCTCTTGGGCTGCTCCCCTGCCACATAGGGAGCTATCTTGATAAGACCGTCTTTCCAATCAGCCATTTTTATCACCTGTCCTGTCTGAGATGATATATCTCGGTCTGCCCTTGATCTCCTCGTAGATACGCGACACATAGAAGCCTATTATGCCAAGGCTCACCATGATGATGCTCGAGGAGAACAGGAGCAGTATA
Source organism: Oscillospiraceae bacterium (assembly GCA_017544185.1). Lineage (GTDB taxonomy): Bacteria > Bacillota > Clostridia > Oscillospirales > Ruminococcaceae > Huintestinicola. The sequence continues at coordinate 2,603 of JAFYEQ010000133.1, read as the reverse complement.
TTCACTGTAGTGAATCCGTCCGCCGCCTGTCCCATGAATTTCTGCACAAGGGATATAGCTCCGAAGATCACGCTGACGATCATCATGATCAGCCCCAGCACGGTGATCAGCTTTATGGGGGCGGTGGAAAAGGATCCGATATTATTTAGTGCGTACTTTATGAGAGCTTTGGTGGACCACTTGCTCTGCCCTGCCTTGCGCTCCTGCACGTCGTACTTCACCTCGGCACGCTCAAAGCCCACCCAGAAGGACAGCGCACGGAAGAACATGTTCTTCTCGGGCATACTGTTGAGGGTATCCACCACTTTGCGGTCTAAGAGCTTGAAATCGGAGGAGGAGGACATATCCATCCCCGTAGCTCCGCTGATAAGCTTATAGAAGCTGTTGGCAGCGAACCTGTGGGCAGCGCTCTCGGTGCCCCTGTCCTCCTTTATGCCCTCTACCACCTGATAGCCCTGTTCCCACAGGCGGTACATCTCCACTATCTTCTCGGGGGGATGCTGCAGGTCGCAGTCGATCACCACGGCACAGTCTCCCTTCACGTCGGAGAGCCCTGCGAACATGGCGGCCTCCTTGCCGAAGTTGCGGGAGAAATGGAGCCCGCGTATGCCGTCTATATCCGCTGCTGCGGACACGATCTCCTTCCAGGTACCGTCCGAGGAGCCGTCGTCTACGAAGACGATCTCATAGTCCACAGACTCCCGCGAGAGTATGCCGCTTATGGTCTCCGCTGCGGTGCGGATCGTTTTATCTTCGTTATACGCGGGGATTATCACAGATAACATAAGCCTTCCACCATATCATACAAAGGCCATGCTGCTTCATGGCCTCCTGAAACCGTATCCGTATCATTATAACACATCCGACAGATAAAATCAAGAGTTTTTTTGAACTTGACGGCGGATGCCCTTGTATGCGCTCATCTGCGCCGCTGAAGATCGAACAGGAAAACATACACATATACAAAAGCGACCCATGAAGGATCGCTTTCAACTCATACTATCCTGCTTCTAGATCATTGTTTCGCATCAAAGAGATGCAACTTCTAGCGCAGTTGCTAGAGCCAAGAGATGCGACTGCTGACGCAGTTGCCGGGAATATGTGAATATCGCCACATCCCCAATGGGGGCTGCCGCCCCCATACCCCCGCATCTATCCATGGTCTAGAACAAGAATAGTATCTACTGTACGACAGGATATCCGATCTCTCAAAAGAGTACACCATCAAAGCATACCATGGGCTCGTTCCTGTCGTAGTCCCAGCTGTGATGGGCTCCGCCTGCACAGAAGCGCACCGAAGGACAGGAACGGCATTTACCGCACTTGTCGGACAGGGGCTGTCTGAAGGACTCGAAGCGCTCCCGCCACACATCGGTGAAGCGTTCGCGGAGCACGTTGCCCTGTATGGTCTCCTCACGGCGCTCTATGTCTAGGCAGGCGCCTATGTCGCCGTTGGCCATGATGCTGGCAGTGTACAGCCCCGCGGTGCATATGAAGTACCAGCCCCGCACCTCATGCTCATACTCTGTCCCCAGATAGTGAGAGCAGCCATACTCCACGGGATAGCCATCCCTGCGTTTGTCGCGTATGAAGGAGAACAGCCTTTTATAGTCGTCGGGCGTGAGCATATAGCCGTCCAGCTCCCGCGCCCGTCCGATGGGCTCCAGATTGATCACGCGCCACGAGCGTATGGGCAGCCCAAGCATGATCTCGAACAGCTCATCCAGCTCCCCGATGTTCCTGTGGGTCACTACCGTGGTGGCCTGCAGATGCTTGAAGCGGTACTTTGCCAGTGCGCGTATCCCCGCGATGGCGGCCTTATACCCGCCCACGGTCTGTCTGAACGCATCATGCGAGGGCTCGAGCCCGTCCACGCTGACGGACACCGTGTCCATCCCGGCATCATAGAGCTTACGGGCCACCTCGTCATCTATGAGCGTACCGTTGGTGGTCATGCCCCAGTGGAAACCCTTCGACGAAGCGTAGCCCATGATATCGTATATCTCTTTTCTGAGCAGGGGCTCACCGCCCGTGATACACAGCATGGGCAGCGGGTCGAACTCCCGCGCCACCTCGTCAACTATGTCCTTGAATATCTCTGCGGGCAGCTCCTCGGACCTTACGTCGCCGCATCTGCTGCCGCAGTGCAGACAATGCTCATTACACCGCATGGTGAGCTCGAAGAACAGATGACGCAGCTGCGGCTCCTTGTACAGCTTCTCGCGGTACTGAGCCAGCTGCTCCATGTGGCGCATCTTGATGTCAGCGATCTTATCCATTACCGTCACCGTCGTCTATCAGCTCGTCGTCATCGTCGATCAGCTCTTCATCATCGACCGGTTCCTCCTCGAACTCCTCTTCGATGACGATCTCGGGCTCCTCATCGATCATCCCCGGAGGGCCGTACTCTACCTGTGGCTCGTTGTCGGCGGGATCAAAGCCGTCCGACGTTACCTCTGACGCGGCGACAGAGGTCTCCGACCCCACACCCGATACTGCGGTATCATCCGCATCATCGTAGAAGTCGCTGGGCGGACCGTATACGCTCACGGGATCGTTGGCAGACGGGTCGAACTTACAGCCTGTCAGCAGCACCAGCCCCG
>JAFYEQ010000012.1 GCA_017544185.1 Oscillospiraceae bacterium | reverse complement strand
TTCAAGAACCGCATAGACGACGGGGACATACACATAACCAACGCGATCTCCCACGCGTGCTGCACCACGGCTCACGATCTGGGCGCGAAGGCGATACTCACCGTGACGAAGACGGGCGGCACAGCCAAGATGCTCTCCAAGTTCCGTCCCAACTGCCCGATCATAGGGCTCACTCCCGATCCGACGGTATGCCGTCAGATGAACCTGTCATGGGGCGTCACCCCGCTGATGATGGAGGAGAAGAGCAGCACCGATGAGCTGCTGGACGGTGCGGTGAAGGAAGCCGTAAGATCGGGGCTCCTGCAGAAGGGCGACCTGATCGTCATCACGGCAGGCATACCCCTGGGCGTGGGCGGCTCCACCAATATGCTCAAGGTGCTCGAGATAGGAAAGGATGAACAATAGTGAACAAAGGCGTTATCGCAATGGCTCTGTGCGGCATGATCCTCTGCGGCTGCTCACAGACCACACCCAATACATCATCGACCGCACAGGACACTGCTCCTGCTGCTACCACCGTAGATGAGTCCCAGCTCCAGTGGAAGGAGGCCCTGAACTTCGTTCCTCCGCAGCCCGGCGAGGAGATCATCGTCATGGAGATCAAGGACTACGGTACGATCAAGATCAAGCTCTTCGATGAGGAGCTCCCCGATGCATGTCAGAACTTCAAGGAGCTCACCAAGATGAACTACTATGATGAGCTGATCTTCCACCGCATCATACCCAACTTCATGAACCAGGGCGGCGACCCTCAGGGCACAGGCCTCGGCGGCAAGTCCATATGGGGCGACAAGTTCGAGAGCGGTCTGTCCTACTCGCTGTACCACTTCAGCGGCGCGGTATGCTACGCCAACTCCGGCAGCACATCCACCAGCGGCAGCCAGTTCTACATCGTGAACACTCCCGCCGACTTCATATACACCGACAAGGACCTTGACTCCTACCCCTATCCTCAGTCTGTGAAGGACAAGTACAGGGAGGTAGGCGGTACTCCCTTCCTTGACGGCGGCTACACCGTATTCGGTCAGGTATTCGAGGGCATGGACGTGGTACGCGCCATGGCCAATGTAGAGACCGACAGCAATGACAAGCCCCTCACACAGGTACAGATGTCCTCTGTCCGCGTAGAGAAGTATGAATAAACTTGATCGGCTCTGCGTCATGCAGGGCCGTATTTTTTTCATAAGGTATTGACATTTTGCTCATATTGCGGTATCATAATTTTGATCCGGGAAGCGGGATGTATCTATTTGGGGATGTATAGTCCCTTTTGCCCGGTCATTCGGTCAAACTTATATCAACAGAGACACCGCAGCGGCGATATACGCCGCAAGGGCGATACGCCGAATGGTGTCGGAAAGAAGGAAGATATGAAAAGATCAGTAAAGGCTGCTGCAGCCATCGCCGTAGTCGCACTCTCCGCATTGTCCGCAGGCGCATACACCGGTGTGTATGCCGATGAGGCCGATACTGCCGCTGCAGAACAGGCTGCAGAGCAGGAAACGCTCTCCGAAGAGCCAGCTGCAGATCCTGCAGCTGCAGAGCCTGCAGCAGAGGAAGCTGCTCAGAGCGCTCTCTTCACAAAGGGCGTATACGCTGCTTATGCGAAGGGCAAGCTCCAGTGCTTCGTAGTGTTCACATCCGAGACGGAGGGCTTCACGAGAGATACACAGCTCGGCATAGGGCTCCCCTTTGCAGTGGAGCAGAACGGCAGCGATATGATGTTCCACTTCGCAGACGTTGAGGACAATACCTCCGCTCACTTTGAGCAGAAGGCTCCCGGTGTACTTAAGGGCACCTTCGCTGAGAGCGTTGTCGGCATCACCGACTGCACGCTCACTCTGGTAGAGGGCACAGATCCCGACGACTTCGACGCCATAGCAAGTGCTCCCTACGCTGATGTAAAGGGCAATATCTTCAAGAAGGGCGTATACATCGCAAAGACAGGCTCCGACAAGGTATACTTCCTGTTCACCGATGAGAAGACCGGCTATATAGTCAACGCCAAGGAAAAGAGCGCTCTCCCCTTCACCTGCGTACAGGACGGCTCGCACATCGTCTTTGACTGCGGCACCGGCGGCAAGACCGACGCGTACTTCAAGTGGAACGGCAAGAAGCTCTACGGTACGCTCCACATCAACGGCGGCGCAAAGGCACAGTGCGCATACTTCGGCAAGGCAAAGAACTTGGATCCCGACGCTCTGATAGCTAAGTATATGGCTGGATGAGCGATATGTATCACGGCTCTGCACGGCCCGACCGTGCAGAGCTATTATACTATCTCTTCCTCATTATATGACTTGGAAAAAAATTGACGGTAAGGTGATATTGTCGGATCCTCAAACATCATCTGATGAACGTCTATTAAAAAATTTTCTTATATGGATGGATCAGATCCGAACGTATATGTATCCAGAAATGTAACATGGACACGTATAGATGATATGAAAATAAATTCAGAACGATCATCGAATTTTGTGTTGAATAGATAGGTGATGTTATGATCACAATAGAGAAAGCAAAGGAAATACTTCAGAAAGATCATTTAAACGCTGTTATCGGCGGTGGAGACTATGATGAAAAGTATGATTCTTATAAGTTTTTCATTACCGGTAAAATAAATGATAAAGGCGAACATCTTAGGTTATCTAACGATACGATATATTTAGTAAATGTTCAGAATGGGTCTGTTATTGAAAAATATTTTTGGGAATATTTGGAAGAAAACTAATGGGGGCAACGTTTTATATGTACAAAAAACTGAGAACGATAGGATGTGATGTTTATGCGGAAGGCAGTAAACATTATACAAATGATATGATAGAAAGCGTTATAGGACAACGAAGCATAAAGTATACGCGAGTTGACCGAAACAATGCAAAAGATGAATTGTTGGATGCAATGAGATCAACCTTCATCATATTGGACAAAAGGACGATCCGCCGTTAGCTGAGTTAACAGAAAGTGAGCATCGCATGAGATCACTTCACGATCCCAAAGCAATATCTAATGTGGATCGTAATGAAGCATATGAAGACACGTAATGTCACACCGTTATAAACATCTTCTCCGGCTCTGCACGGCCCCACCGTGCAGAGCTCTCTTTATTAGGATCACATTAGATCTCGCTAAAATGCTTGCAAAACGGTATGATATGGGGTATAATATCATGTAGGGGCAATGACTTTTTGCGAGGTGTATCATGGTGTGGAAGGATCTGTCGGAGTTCCCGACCGATACGATACTCGATGTACAGAGGCGTATCACAGACTACAACAAGCAGACGCGGGGCGCGTATATCTTCATCGCGGTCACGACGCTGATCATATCCGCCATATGCTTTTCACGTACGGAGCGGCCCCTGATCCCGGTGCTTGCCATGAACGCAGGGCTGGATCTTCTATGGGTGATAATATACAACATCACGAAGATGGACACGGACATGATGAAGATCAAGGCCTGTGAGGACTACGTGATCAGCTATACCAAGGCACGGCGCGGCAGATACTACCGTCCGCCCTTCGTCACCACCGACAGCGGTATACGGGCATACATCTACGATAACATGATCTACGGCAGGGGCGACAGGATCATCGCCGTCAAAGGCGGCAGGACGGGACAGAACACGTTCTGCATACCCTGCGATACGGCGCCGTCCGATACGGCCGACAAGAGATATCGAAACGACTTCTGACAGGGAGGTGTCTATATGACCATTTGTCCTGAGTGCCACAAGCTGAGCCGCGATGACGACTTCTGCTCACACTGCGGAGCAGCGGTGTTCGGCTTTGAGAACTATTCTCCTAAGAGCGCTGACTGCACAGGCTACGGCAAACATGATCACGATAAGATCACCTTCGACCGCAGCGAGCACGGCACACGTATAAAGGAGCAGCAGCTCACCTCGCAGGGGAGATCTGCTCAGAGCGCTACATATCAGCAGTTAGCGGATATGTTCATACCGAAGCAGCAGCCGTTCCCCACGCAGTCTTCCACTTCTCATAACGATACGTATCAGCAGATAGCGGATCTGTTCTCGCCCACCTCCCAGGTAAGAAGGCCCGACCGTAAGCAGTCCGCCAAGGCTACCGCTATATTCTTTGTAGTGTTCATCGGCTTTATGATAATGATGTTCATACTGTCGATGCTGGGAATAATAGAATAGCAGAACGTCCGATACTATTCTGCTTCTAATATTGTTTCGCGGTAAAGGGACAAGGGACAAGAGATGCGACTGCTGACGCAGTCGCCAGGGAATGTGTGGCTATCGCCAAATCCCAAATGGGGGCTGCTGCCCCCATGCCCCTGCGTCTTTCCATATTTTAGATCAAGAACAGTATGACTGCAGCAGTGACAGCCCCCGAGCTCATCGCTCGGGGGCGTACTTGTTCATCATACAGTAAATAAACCGGCAGATCTCTCTGCCGGCCTATTTTTTAAGGAAAAGTATGAAAAGTATGGAAGTATCACTCGATATCGTCAATTGAGATCTCTGCGTCCTCCGAACCGAGGACTACATTTGATATGGGCTCCATCGTGTCAAGGTCGAGACTGATGATCTCCTGCTTGCCGATGATGATCAGCTTGTCGCCGTCTACGATCGCACGCTCGAAAGCGTTGTACTCGGAATCGGCGGTGAAAGCCCTTTCAAAGCCGCTGTCGGTATAACGGAACAGATAGTAGTGATGCATATCTGTATCAGCGGGGAAACCTACGATAGAGCGGGATGCGTCTATAAGTACGGCATTCTTGTCGCTGACTGCAGGGGTGACGCTGTAGCCCGGGCTCACCACATAGGTGGCACAGAGCATACCGCAGTCATATGCGCTGAGTATCAGTCCGTCATCGGTCTGGGTGATGCCGACGGAGATATCTCCGTCAAGGCTCACGGTCACAGGAGCGGTCTGTACATCGTCCTGCTCCTGAGATACCGCAGGCTCTTCCTCGGCATCCAGGTCTATCCTTGTGAGGTCGCCGCCCGTACCGATAAGGGCACAGCCGTCTTCGTACCTCACGGTCACATCCTCCTCGCCTACCAGGAGCCTGTCAGCCGTATGCGCTACGGTGAGGGCATTGGTGAGGGAGTAGATATTGGTATATGTCACTACGCCGTCGCTGGCAAGAGCTGCCATGCGCAACAGGCCGCCGCTCTCTGCGAGAGAGCCGGGGATCAGGCTGCCGTCGAGACGGGCAGTAGCCTTATAGCTGAGACTGCCGCGCATATCGAAGGAGGTAAGGTACGTAACGTCCTTGCCGTCCTCATAGGACGCGCCTGTAACGTAGAGGGTATTCTCGGAAAGGTATATATCGGGGGAAGTACCGAGCACTGCCTTGGAGCTGTATCCGTCCCTGCCTACGATAGTAGCTATCACATAGCTGGCGGAGCTGGCAGCACGGGGAACATATATATCCTGAGCCTCGAGATAGGTCCTGTTCCCGTCATAGGTGAGAGCGGGCACGAAGCTGGAGATATCGCCCGATACTCCGGGCATCCCGTCGGACAGATCGGTGATCATGAGAAGGCTGTCGCCCTGTGTCCTTGCGGCGATATGCTGACCGTCGAGGCTGAGGCTGTGCAGGAGCACTGGGTCGCCCTCGGATATGTCGTATATCTCAGCGGAGATACCGCTGCTGTTGCCAAGGAGCATGAGCGTGCTCTCGGTGACATACATCTCAGTGGGCTCACAGCCGCTGGCTATCTCCGATACATGATCCATATCGGTCTTGTCCACTGCGTATACTGTGCTGCCGCACAGATAGTAGATCCTGTCGCCTACGCTCTTTACGATGTCTGCATCGGAGAAGTCGGGCTCTACTGCGGGGGCAGGAGCCTCCTCGGATATCTGCTGGGTCTGAGGAGCGGGACGAGTCTCCACAGTAACGGGGGATGTCACTGCAGACTCAGTGACGATAGCCGGTGCGTCATCGTCTGTGATGATCTCGATACCGTCGCCGTTGGAGGGATCGTAGCCCTGCGGCATATCCTCGGACTTGTTCTCATACAGCCCGGTATAGATATCGTAGAGCTCACCGTAGGACTGCACCTGTACTGCGTGATAGTCCTTGCGGCTCTCGACGGTGTCGATGTGTGCGTTGTTGGAATTTATGGCTGCCATACCGCCTGCAAGGGCAACGAATGCCGCTGCTGCTGCCGCCGTGCGTATGAATATGGTGCGGCGGGAGGTCATGGCGATCTTAGGTCTCGAAAGGGTGTCTGATACGGTGAGCTCGGGCACGTCTTCGGGCGAAAGCTGCTCTATACATGCCATGCGGAGCATCTTTTCGATATTGTCGGGGGACAGGCTGTCGGGTATCTCTATCTCTTCAGCCGCGCTTTTCAGCATCTTATCGAACTTGCTCATCTAACAGACCTCCTTTCTCGGTGATATGAGCGACATCAAAGTCACTCCAGGAATCTTTTTAGCTTTTCTTTTGCTCTTTTGATCTTCGATCGTACGGTATTTGCAGATATACCCGTGATCGTCTCTATCTCTTCCGATGTGTAGCCCGAAACTATGTTCAGGGTCATCACCGTGCGCTCCTCTTCGGAGAGCTTTGCCATCGCTTCCGTGAGCTCTACGCTGCCGAAATGATCTCTTTTTGTATCCGGCGGCTCTTCCCTGAGGTCATCTATATCTTCCTCTCGGGATCGCTGGTCCATGTACTCCTTCTGTTTGTTTTTTATCTTTACAGTAAGGATGGTCATGATCCATGCTTTGAAGGATGACGGGTCTCTGAGCTTCTTTATGCTTTTGTATGCGTCGAGGACAGTGTCGCTGACCACGTCTGACGCATCCTGCTCATGACCGAGACTGAGTAGGGCAGTACGGTAGAGATCCTTGTACACAAGGGAATAAAGTTCGGCAAATGCTTGTGTGTCGCCGTCCTGTGCTCTTTGCACCAGTTCGGCCGCTTCCAAGCTCATAACAGCAGATCACCTCGCAAGCCCTGCAGCAGGCTGGACGTCATAAGGACATCCCGGGTCATCACCGCGCTCTACGCCTCTCATATAAGTAGTGCGTTTTGTGGCCCAGATCGTTGCATGGAACTAAAATTTCGTATACATGCACAAATAAGGCTTTATGTATTTGTGCATTATGACAATGATATAAACGCAAGGCAACGGGGGAACATCAGCTCCCGCTCCCTACACCTTTTCCTATTTTACTATATTTCGCCAAAAAAGTCAATAAGGGCTTGAAAAACGGTGAAAAGTGTGATACAATATAATTCACCATAAGGAGGGCGTTATGGATATAGTCATAGTTGGGCTCGGCAAAGTAGGCGAGACCCTTGCGCATCAGCTCGCACAGGACGGCAATGAGATATACGCCATCGACCTGGACCCAAAGAAGGTCGATGCCATCACCGACAACAGCGATCATATCATGGGGATCGTGGGCAACGGTGCTGTCCATTCGGTACAGGCTGAAGCCAATATAAAGGAAGCGGACCTGTTCATCGCAGTGACGGGTTCGGACGAGCTGAACATACTCTGCTGCATCATAGCACAGAAGAGCGGCTGCCGCGCCATCGCACGAGTGCGTGACCCTGAATACAGTGCGGAGGCTTCCTTCCTGCGGGAGGGCCTGGATCTGGAGATGATCATCAACCCCGAGTCCACGGCTGCCCATGAGATCGCGCGTATACTCCGCTTCCCCTCCGCCATAAAGATAGATACCTTCGCCGAAGGGCGCGTGGAGCTGCTGAAATTCAAGCTCCCCGAGAACAGCATCCTTGAGAACATGAAGGTCATGGACGTGGTGGGCAAGCTGAAGGTGGACGTGCTGATATGCCTCGTAGAGCGCACCATAGACGGCGAGACCGCTGCTCTCATACCCAACGGTAACTTTGAGATAAAGAGCGGCGACGTGCTTGGTATCATCGCCTCCACGCAGAACGCACATACCTTCTTCAAGAAGATAAACTACCGCACGAACTCCGCCAAGGACGTGATCGTGGCAGGCGGCGGCAGCATCGCCAGATACCTGTGCCGTGAGCTTGTACGCGACGGCGTGAACGTCACTCTCATAGAGAAGGATCAGGCTCGCTCGGAGGAGCTGTGCGCCATAGAGCCTGACATCACGGTGGTCAACGCCGATGCCACCTCCAAGGATCTCCTGATGCAGTACCACGTAGGCGAGATGGACGGCTTCGTCGCCCTGACGAATATGGACGAGGAGAATATGGTACTGTCGCTGTTCGCTGCTTCACAGGGCAAGGTCAAGACCATCGCAAAGATAAACCGTTCCGACTTCGACGACATAGTCAAGAAGCTGGATCTTGACACGATAATATACCCTAAGAACATCACCGCCGACGTCATAGTGCGATACGTCCGCGCTATGCGAAGCGCTATGGGCAGCAGCATGAAGACGCTGTACAGCGTTAGCAGAGGTCAGGTGGAGGCGGCCGAGTTCGAGATAACCAAGGCATCCGAGCTGACCGATACCCCCATACAGGCACTGAAGATACGCCGCGAGACCCTTATTGCCGCAGTTCTCCGCGGTAAGAAGGTCATAATACCCCACGGCCCGGATACACTGCAGGTGGGCGACTCCGTGGTCATCGTGACCAAGATGAAGCGCCTGACCGATATCACAGATATACTCGAATGATGCATATACTCGGGCTATATCATATTGCCCGCCGACGATAGAGAGATACTGAAAGGATGATAGCTTTGACAGTCACAAAGGACACTGTGATCAATGACATACTCATGGAGGATATGGACGTAGCACCCTTCTTCCTCGACATGGGGATGCACTGCATAGGCTGCTTCGCCTCCATGGGCGAGACAGTGGAGGAGGCCTGCATGGTACACGGGGTAGAGCCCGATGACCTGATCGACGCGCTCAATGAGTACTTCGCATCTAAGGGCAGCTCCCCCGAGACCACTGAGGGATGACCGCTCTCGATAGAAGGCTGGCCGCCTGTGCCGATATGGTGACAGGCGGCTTTGCCGCAGATATAGGCACCGACCACGGCTATCTGCCGTCCTATCTGGTAAGGAACGGGATATGCTCCCGTGCCATAGCCGCGGATATCAACGCCGCTCCTCTTGCAGCTGCAAGACGCACCGTGACCGCGGAGGGCACCTCCGACAGGGTGCAGCTGATACTGTCCGACGGGCTGCGGGACGTGCCTCTGGACGGGGTGACAGACATCATACTCGCAGGTATGGGCGGTGAGCTCATATCACGTATAGTTCTGGAGGATGAGCGCTGTCGGGAAACGGCGGTCATATGTCAGCCCATGACGAAGGCAGAGGTGCTGCGCCGTGAGATGTGGTCCCACGGGTACGCTCTGGAGCGGGAACGCGCCGTGATATCCGGTAAGCATATATACTCGGTCATGCGCTGGAGATATACAGGCGGCGAGCCCTACGACGACGCAGACGTATACATAGGCAAGCTCTCCTATGAGGATGAAACGGACAGGAAGTATATAGACGGCGTGCTCCGTCGCCTTACCGCAGCAGCAGAGGGCAGGAGCATCTCCTCCCCGGAGGAGGCAGCTGCTCTGCGTGCCCTGATAACGATGATAGAAGGAAGGATCGGCCATGACAGTACAGGAGATATATGATATCATAGACTGCGACGTGCCCTTTGCGTCCGCCATGAACTGGGACAACTGCGGTATACTGGCGGGAGACCCCTGTCAGAATGTGGACGAGGTGCTCTTAGCGCTGGACATCTCGGTACCTGTCATCGAGGAAGCCCACAGGCTGGGGATACCGCTGATCATAAGCCATCATCCCGTGATATTCACGCCTCTCAAGGCGGTATACGCCGACAGCCCCGTAGGGCTGCTGCTGCGATATGACATATCCGCCATATGCACTCATACCCCCTTCGACATGGCTCCGAAGGGCATGAACAAGGGGCTATATGACCGTCTGGCAGCTCCTCTGGGACTCACGGGCGGTGAGCCGCTGGAGGACATGGGCGACGGCCGCAGTCTCGGCATGATATACGACCTTGCCTCACCGCTCCCCGCATCTGATATAGCGAAGCGTGCCAAGGCAGCGCTGGGCTGCACGGTGGTGCGCTACACCGACGGCGGCGGACGCATAGGCCGCATAGCCATATGCTCGGGCTCGGGAGGCAGTGAGATCGGCGAGGCGGCGGCTCGTGCAGACGCGCTCCTGTCCGGCGACTTCAAGCACAGCTGCTTTATCGAAGCGGAGAATATGGGGCTGAGCATATTCGACTGCGGTCACTACCACACGGAGATCATCTTCACGGAGCTCATGCGGGACATACTGTCCCCGCATATCAGAGTGCGCATAGCAGAGTCATCGGCAGATCCCGCGATGTATGAGTGATACCCCAAAAATATGCAAAAACGGCGTTGGGGATACCCCAATTTTATGTAAATCCGGCCCGGGTGATACCCCAATTTTATGCAAATTCGGCATATATGACACCCTGATCTTATGTGATATCGTTCTTGACAGCGAAAAAGGTGTGGCTTTGCCACACCTTTTTCATATCCTATCACTTAAGGACCTGCATCACATCATCTCTACCGTCTTTATGCCCAGCGCATCAAGATGATCGGTGATGATATCACGGGTCAGGCTGCACAGAGCGAGCCTCGATGCACGGACGGCGGGATCCTCCTCGTCGAGGATGCGCACGTCATGGTAGAACCGTGAGAACGCAGCAGCCAGCTGGTATACGTCCTCACATATATAGGACGGCGCCCTCTCGGAGAACGCCAGCTCCCACGCCCTGCCCGAAGTGATCAGGGCGAGCATCAGTGCGCGTTCGCTGTCGGAGGTGACGGTCAGCTTCCCGGACGCGGAAGCACCGTTCTCGGCTGCGCGTCTGAGGATGGAGTTTATACGGGACACGGTGTAGAGTATATACACGCCCGTCTTACCCTCAGCGGAGAGGAACTTGTCGATATCGAATATATAGTCCTTTGCGCGGTGGTTGATCAGGTCGCCGAACTTTATGGCAGCCATGCCTATGCGCCGTGCCGTCTCATCGCGGTCGGCCTCGGCAGCGCGTCCCTGCTCGTCCATGCGCTCCCTTGCGGCGGTGACCACCTGAGAGATCATATCGGACAGGCGCATCACTCCGCCCTCTCTGGTCTTATAGGGCTTGCCGTCGGTACCGTTCATTGTGCCGAAACCTAAGAACTCCGTAGCGGTGCTCTCGGGTACTATCCCCGCCTTCCGTGCGCAGCGGAACACCTGAGTGAAGTGCTGCTCCTGACGGTTGTCCACGACGTACCATACCTTGTCGGGGGAGAAGTCGCGCATACGCTGTATCAGCGCAGCAAGATCCGTTGTGGCGTATATCGACGAACCGTCGGACTTACGGACGATCACGGGAGGTATAGGCGCCTTGTCCGACTCCTCCGCCACGTCTACCACGATGGCTCCCTCGCTCTCGTATGCCAGCCCCTTGCTCTCAAGTATATCCATCAGCTCGGGTATATAAGCATCGGCGTCGCTCTCGCCGTACCAGTAGTCGAAGTCCACGCCCAGCGCATCATAGTTGGCACGAAGATCCGCGCAGGATACCCGCATGATCTCCTTCCACAGCGCGATATACCCGGGACGGCGGTCCTGCAGGTCGGCGGTAGCGGCATGAGCTTTTGCAGCGAAGGCCTCGTCGGTCTTGCTGCGTGCGCTGGCAGCGGGGTACACCTCATTGAGCATATCCGCGGTGAGCGCGGGGAGCTCGTCCCCCTCGTGATACTCGCCGAAGCAGGTATACTGCGGCATACGCTCGGACAGCTCCGCTATGACCAGACCTATCTGGAGCCCCCAGTCGCCCAGATGTATATCACTATACACCTTATTGCCCATCCTGCGGGCGATCAGCTTCAGGGACTGGCCGATGATCGCAGAGCGCAGATGGCCGATGTGGAGCGGCTTTGCCACGTTAGGCCCGCCGTAGTCCATGACTATGGTCTCTCCTCCGTCTGCAGGCACTCCCTTTGCGGGATCTGCGGACAGCTCATCGGCGAAGGCGGCTATGGCCTCATCGGTAAGGGTGATGTTCACGAAGCCCGGCTTCACGCCCTGTACCTCGGCGAACATGGGATCCTTGGAGAGTATGGCTGCCACCTCATCCGCTACGATGAAGGGCGCCTTGTGATAAGCCTTTGCAGCGGCAAAGGCGTTGTTGGACTGGAACTGGCACAGGTCGGGCCTGTCGGACAGGGACACCGACGCCGTCACCTCATACCCCGCCCCGGCAAAGGCAGCGGCCACTTTTTCGGTAAGCACATCTATGATCATACATATTTTCCTTTCGTATCCGCTTTTGTTCATTATGTCGAACAGACGGGCATATATCCTGCCAGATCTGTATATAAGACGAGCCTCGTATGGTCTATTTGTCATTATAGCATAAATTTACTTATAAATCAAGTGCAATTTACATATTGACAATAACATGCCGATGTGGTATGATTAAGGAGTACGATATTACAGAATGGTTACAAACTCTCATTTGCATGAGACCAAATAGCCGTTCTGACGAAAGAGGAGATAATATGAGAAAGACGATAAAGAAGGTCGCGGCTATCACGTTCCTCGCAGCGTTCGCAGCAGCGGCAGCTGTCCCTGCGTCGTATATCGTCCCTATCGGGATGACGGTATCGGCGGAAGGGGAGACAGAGGGGGATCCTATATCCATCAGCACGGAAGAGGAATTGAGGGATCTTTTCAACAGAAATGCTACTGGCCTGTCCGGAACCGTGACCCTGACAAAAAGCATCAAGCTCACCAATGCAGATCCTATCACTATAAATTCCCCCAATGATCTAACTATAGATTTTCAGAAATTTAGCCTGTACAGAGATCCGGTCGACGATATAAAAAGTATAACTACAAATAGTAATATCATTACTATCACAGGATCGGGCAGCTTGACTCTGAAAAACGGTACCATTTCTGGCGGAGCTAACAGTAGTAGCGGTGGGGGTATCATCAACCAGAATAAGGCAGATCTCACTCTTGAAAAAATGCGTCTTACCAATAATAAGACGAAAGTCAACGGTGGCGGTCTGTGGATGAGTGGCGGTCATCTCACGCTTGACACTGTTACAGTATTTGCAAATGAGGCTATAACATCAGGTGGAGGTATATTTTTTAGTACTGATACTTATTCTTCTTACACTGATACAAGTAAACTCACCATCAAGGGCTCTTGTACTATAGGGGATCCTGATCCGTCAAGTGATACCCATGCAGGCAACACTTCTTCCAACAACGGTGCTGGCATGTATGTAGGTGTATCTACCCTAGATATAGATGATGACGCTTCACTTTATATTTGGTACAACGAGGTGTCCGGTGATAATCAGGGCGGCGGTATCTTTGCAAAAGTAAAAAGCTCTTTCACATTAAAGGATAACGTAACTATATCCCATAATAAAGGCGGCATGGGCGGCGGCATAGCTGCGGCTGAGGCTTTCACCATCGACGGAGCAACGATAACCCATAATGAAGCATCGAAGTATGGTGGTGGAGTTTACGCAAATAAAGGCATTACCATAAAGAGCGGTGATATCTCGCATAACAACCCGAATACAACTAGTACAAATTGCACAGGCGGTGGGATATATGTCGGGAATGGTGATCTTGAAATAGCTTCATCTTCTCCCGAAGCAGTCACCATTCAGGACAATAATGCCGCTAACGGCGGCGGCGTATATACTGCTTCCAGCGCCACTGTCGCTATCGGTGGTAATAAGGCGCTTATCTCTGACAATACAGCGTCCGGAAAGGGAGGCGGGATATATACCGAAGGTGATACGTTCATCACTACGGCTTTCCCGTACATATGCGAGAACACAGGCGGAGATATCTACCTTGCAAACAACCAGAAGATCTCTCTTGGTGCACCATTCCAGTCATCACCCAAGATAGGCGTTTCCATGAGATCTGGCAGCGGTCAGTTCACGACAAATTCCGGTTTTGACAGTAATCTTGGAACTCAAGGTGGCAAATGGTCCAAGCATGATCCCACATACTATTTTACATCCGATGATTCCAATTACAAGGTCGCTCATAAGAAGGGCGATATGGGTGCGGACGATGCTTACCTAGTCCCTGCTGATGCTACGCCCGTGAGCCTTAAAGAGTACACAAAGGTCAAGTTCGCATGGTCCAAGGACGGCACAAAGTGCTATTTCTACGGACTGCAGAACGGAGCATGGAAGAAGATCGGCAACGCCACGATAAGCGGCAATACCGCTACCTACGGCGGTCACACGAGCACCAAGCCCGGTACTGTTCCCACTGACAAGTCTAATGCGGAAGTAAAAGTGAACTTCGAAAAAGAAGATGATGCCAAGAACAAGCTCACGCTCCATATGGTATGCGGCTCCGGCAGTGAAGACAACATCATCACTGTGATGGGCTTTGAGGTCACTACCGTTGATGCAAGCGGCGCTGTAGTCAATACCTATGATCCTCTGGAACGCACCGATGTGAACGCACTGGCAGGCTCCTACGATGTATCCGTATTCGTTGGCGCAGGCAAAGGCGTAAGAGTACAGCCCTACTACTATATCAAGGCTGCAGATGACACAGCAGAGGGCAATGGTGAAAAAGTTATGACCGATGTATACGGTACGTTCTATGTTACAGAGTAAAGGAGATAGCAAATGATATACATGACTCCTGAAATAGAGATCATCGAGTTCGGGGAGACCGATGTGATGATATTGTCTACCGAAAGCATGTCTTTCTCGGCGCAATATGATGACTATACCAATGAAGATCCCGATCATGTGATCATACTGTAAGATGCAGTGAGTATGAGCCGCTCTTCCCATGGGAGAGCGGCTTTTCATAAACGAACGTGAGTATAAAACATCCGCCGTCGGAAAACCGACGGCGGATAACTTTCATATCATCAGTGCTCACATCACAGGTTATTTAACATATTGAAAAACACGCTGTAGTCTTCAGTGATATAAGTGGGCTTGGAAACGGGAGCAGCGGGCACCATCTCGACGCTGGACGATACCACGGGAGCCGCAGTCACAGCGGGCTGTGCGGGAGCGAACTCGTTGCGGAAAGCTGCAGCGATGACGGTGATGGTCATCTCATCGCGCATATCGGGATCGGTGGACTTACCGAAGATAACGTCTACATCGGGATCTGCTGCCTCGGTGATCATATCTATGGCATTGTTGATCTCCATAAGAGGTACGTCTGCGGAGGATACCACGTTGATCAGCAGCTTGGTAGCGCTGGATATAGAGGTCTCGAGCAGCGGGGATGCTATGATCTGCTGTGCTACATCGCCTGCCTTCTCCTTGCCCTCGCCGTGGCCTACTGCCATATGCGCGTAGCCTGCGTCCTCCATGATGGTGCGTACATCGGCGAAGTCTACGTTGATCTCGCCTGCTACTGTGATAAGCTCTGCTATGGACTTGACGCCGACGTTGAGTATGTCATTGGCCATATCCATCGCCTGAGGCCATGTAAGGGTCTCATCCTGGAGATCCAGGAGCCTCTGGTTGGGGATGACTATGAGGGAGTCTACATGTCCCTTGAGTTCATCTATGCCCGCAAGAGCGGTCTGCATCTTCTTCTTCTGCTCGAACTCGAAGGGCTTGGTCACTACAGCTACAGTGAGTATGCCCATCTCCTTAGCTATCTCAGCTACTACGGGAGCTGCGCCTGTACCTGTACCGCCACCCATACCTGCGGTGATGAACACCATATCGGAGCCTGCGAGGGCCGCTTTGATCTCATCGCGGTTCTCCTCGGCGCTCTGCTTGCCGACCTCGCGCTTGGCACCGGCGCCCTTGCCTCCGGTGAGCTTGACACCGATCTGCACCTTGGCATCGGCTGCGGAGAGGTTGAGAGCCTTGGCATCGGTATTCACAGCCACGTACTGGACGCCCTGGATGCCCTTCTCTATCATGCGGTTGACTGCATTGCCGCCGCCGCCGCCAACTCCTACGACCTTTATGATCTCTTCGAACCCGTTGGTGTCGTTATCGACTATGATCGCCATTACAAAGTCCTCCTACTACCCTATCTAAAACACGCATATACATACGTGCCCAGTTTTCAACATATCATATCCTATTGTAACATATCCCACAGCATTTTTCAAGTGTTTTTTCAAAAAAAATTTTATATCTCGGCGAACGGACAAGATACGCGGATACAGACCATCTGCTAAAGCGCGGCTGTCCTCTGCCGCGGCAATGAAAACGTTCCCATATTTTGCTCTCAGGCCCTTGACATTTTGCGAGATCTGTAATAAAATAGAAGTAGAAGTATATGATCATGGAGGGTAGTTATGAACAAGCAGATAAAGCTATTGATACTGATACTGATCGTATTCCTTTCATCGCTGCTCCTGGGCATGAGCGTTTCTGCCGAGAGCTACACCTTCGACGTGTCGAGCGCGAAGCAGACCAACGGCGACTGGAAGCAGTCCTTCATCGAGTATACCCCGCTGGAGGGCAAAGGCGAGAACGAGTACCACTTCAACCCCCTTTGGATGACCCCGCAGTCCGAGGTCATCGCCGAGTTCAGGTACGAGGGCGAGCCTATGAACGAGGGCTCTGCTCCCATCGAGCTGATATGGCAGACCTGGCAGAGCAACGACCCGAGGCCCGAGGGCGCTAAGGACTGGGCAAAGGTAGCGCCCGCAGAGTACACCGACACCACCGCTGTCTTCAAGTATGACGATATAGTAGAGGCTTATGGCACCTCAGACTTCTCCACGGTATATGCCATAAATATCGGCGATACAGGCACCAAGCTCAAGCTGGTGGGCCTGACCGTCACCAACATCGACCGCTCCCAGGTGCCCGGCAGCCCCGAGGCAGCCGTACCTCAGCACGGCACGGCAGCAAAGGCCGCCGACATAGAGGCCAACGCTCCCGATGAGGGCGGCTCTATCGGCATCGTTATCGGCGTCGCTGCAGCTGTAGTGGCTGTGGTCCTCATCGTCGTCGGTGTGATCGTATTCCTCAAGAAGCACAACGAAAAGGGATATTGATGCACGAGCATCACAAAGGACAAGAACGTATGAACAAAAAGCTATCCATCGTCCTCGCCGCTCTCCTGCTGTCTGCATGCACACAGGCAGCAGGAGATCCGTCCGCAGGCGCTCCTGCTGCGGACGGTGATACGGGGACTGCCTCTCTGACCGACGAGAGCGCCTCGGTCGGCTGGAACTGCGGACAGGTGGCCATCGGCGGCGGCGGGTTCGTCACGGGCATCATCTCCACCAACGAGCCCGACCTTTTCTATGCCCGCACCGACGTGGGCGGCGCCTATCGCTGGGACACCAAGGCGCAGAGCTGGAAGTCCCTGAGCCTGGATATCTCCGCAGATGACGTGGGGCTCTTAGGTGTAGACGGCATAGCCGTCGACCCCAACAATGCAGCGAACGTATACATGATCGCAGGCACGTCCTACTTCTCGGGCGGCAAGACCTGCGTGTTCGTATCACATGACTACGGTGATACCTTCGACCGCGTGGACGTGTCGGATATGATCCGTGTCCACGGCAACGGCATGGGACGCGGCAACGGCGAGCGCATAGCCGTCGACCCCAACGACCCCGACGTGATACTTATCGGTGGGCGCACGGGCGGCATGATACGCTCCGAAGACGGCGGCAGGAGCTTCTCCCCCGTCGAGTTCCCCGTGACCTCCACCAAGAACGAGAACGGCATAAACATCGTGCTCTTCGACGGCTCCAAGACCAAGGACGGCAGGACGTCCCGCATATACGCAGGCGTCTCGGAAAGATCGGAGAACAATATCTACATATCCGAGGACGGAGGCACCACCTGGGCTCCCATCGGCACGGTGCATGAGGATATGCACCGCTTCATGCCCCAGCGCTTCGACCTGGACTCCAAGGGGAGACTGTATGTCAGCTGCGGCAACAACGAGGGCCCGTGGAACAGCATGACAGGCGGTCTGTACCGTATAGATGTGGATAAAGATACCGCAGAGCTGCTGCCCGCCGACAACGTCACCATAGGCGATATCGTCATAGATCCGAAGAACGACGACCATATAGTCCTCGTCACCTCGGAGGTATGGAAGGAGCAGCCCAACGGCGCCTTCGGCGATATATTCTACCGCTCCACCGACGGTGGCGCCACCTGGGAGCAGATAGCCGACTACACCATGTCCGTCAATGACGGCATGACCTGGATCGAGGACTGTGCCATACACTGGTGCTCCTGCCTTGCCATGGACAGCAGCGATCCCGACAGGATCCTCGTCAACTCCGGCAACGGCATATTCGCCTGTGATGACATCTGGGACGAGAAGCCCGACTTCTACTTCGAGTCGAAGGGCATAGAGGAAACAGTGCCGCTGGATATAGTATCCTTCAAGGATCATCCCCCGGTAAGTGCCATCGGCGACTACGATGGCTTCGTGCATGAGGATATACACGCCTCCGCTCCCCGCCACGCCAGACGGATAGGCACCACCACCTCCCTTGCCATAGCAGCTCAGAACAACGATATATGGGTCAAGGTGGGCGGCTCGGACAGCCAGATGCTCCTTACCTATACCACCGACGACGGTAAGAGCTGGACGGACATCACCAACTCACCCGATCCCGACAAGACCTTATATGAGGGCAAAGTGGCGCTCACCGCGGACGGCTCGTCTTTGATATGGTCGCCGTCCAACAGTATGCTCGCATACCAGACCGATGACTGGGGCAAGACCTGGAACAAGGTGCAGGGCGTGGCAGGCAATGGCAATGTATACCTCATTGGCGATACCGCCGATCCCGACATAGTCTACGGCTGTGCCAACGGCGTATTCTACGTGAGCCATGACAAGGGCAAGACCTTCAAGCGCAAGTACGACACCTCCGCCAAGCAGAAGCGTCTGGCGCTGGAGCCCGGCACTGCAGGCAGGGTATACATACCCGCAGGCGGCATGGGGCTCCTGACCACCGACGACGCAGGCGAGAACATGGCTCTGATACCCGGGCTCAAGTACTGTGCCGCTGTGGGCACAGGCAGGCCCAAGAACGACGGCGATCCCTGCGTGATATACGTATGGGGCACTCCCAAGGACAGCGACGCCGAAGGACTGTACATGACCGAGGACAGGGGCGAGACCTGGGAGCGCGTGAACGATGACAGACATATCTTCGGCGGCATCGGCAACGGAGAATTCGTCGCAGGGGATATGAACGTATACGGAAGATGCTATATGTCCACCGTAGGACTGGGCATAGCGTATTTCGACAAGAATGAACAGCCATCTTCCGCTGACTGATCGTAAGGGGCACTGTATGCTCGACGGACTTATCATAGACAGTCTCTCCGCCATGGAGGAGGCTGTGGACAGATACGGGATACTGCCGTACTTTATGAACTCTCTCCCGGGCTTCTCCATAGAGGAGCATATCCTCCCCGAGCTGTGGTTCGGGAGCACAGAAGGTGCCTGGGAATGGAAGGGCAGCGTCATACGTGACACGCACTGCGCCTACGGCAAGCTCTTCGGCGGCAAGGCCTGCTTCATGCGGGAGGACCTCTACGCGGAGCTGGCCAACTTCAGGCGGGACGGCTATGACTTCGATGCCCGCTACGACGACGGACTGGTAAGATACGCCGACAAGCAGCTATATGATCTGCTGAGCGCCAACGAGCCTGTGATATCCAAAACGCTGAAACGCCTCGGCGACTACCGCAAAGGTGGCAACAAGGGCTTCGACAGCGGGATGATACGTCTCCAGTCCCAGTGCTACGTACTGATATCCGACTTCGTGTATATGACCGACCGCAGCGGCAGCACCTACGGCTGGGGCGTGGCTGAGTATTCCACCCCGGAGCGCTTCTTCGGCGACAGCTTCACAGAGCGGGCCTACTCCAGAGAGCCCGCCGAGTCATACGACATCATAGTCTCTCATCTGCAGTCCCTTTGTCCCGACGCAGACGAGAGCGCGATACATAAATACATCATGAAAGGCTGAACGATATGGATACATATCCTACCCTGAACTTCGGCGTGGACGGCGACAGCATCACCGCAGGCGAGCAGTGGAGCCGCCACGTCACCGATATACTGGGCTTTGCCTCCCATCACAATGTGGCCGTAGGCAGCGCCGTATGGTACAAGAGACATATCCCCGTGGGGGACACCACAGTCACCACTCAGAGCTGGAACGACCCGGGATTTGCTGGCATCAGCGACGGCTGGGAACCTACGGATGATATCTCCGAGATGCAGAAGCGTGCCAACAACTGTGCTGTGGTACACATAGAGCGCTTCATAGACGACGTGCTCACGGGCAAGGCGCCTGTCCCCGATGTGTTCGCCTTCGCGCTGGGCACCAATGACAGCCTTGACTGTCTTGGCGACGCCGATGAGGCTCTTGCGGGCAAGGGGCTGGATGATGTGGATCTGTTCACCGAGTCGGGCGCCGTCCGCTGGTGCATACAGCGTATAATGGAGGAGTTCCCCGACTGCCGTATATTCGTGCTCACTCCCGTACAGTCCGGAGACCCCGAACATAACGCCAAGAACGCACGCATCACCGATAACCTGACATATATCGCCAAGGCTATGTCCGCACAGGTAGTAGACTGCTACCACGGCTGCGGCATATGCGAAAAGTTCGAGAACATAGGCGCTCCGGGAAGATATCTCCGTGACGGCCTGCATCCCGACCTCCCGGGCCAGCGGCTCGAGGGCAGGTTCGCTGCTAAGGTCATCGGTAACGGACTGTTCTGATCCCATGAAGATATTCTCACCCGATGGGAAGCTCTACAAGTTCATGGTGCGCTTCACGGACTGCGTGAAGCTGGAGCTGCTGTGGTTGCTTTGCTCTTTGCCCGTCATAACTCTCGGCGCCTCCACCGCCGCCGCTTTCAGCGTGACCCTTGCTATGGTGCGCGATGAGGAGGGCAAGATCGCCGCTGATTTCTTCAAGGCATTTAAGAGCAACTTGAAACAGGGCATCGCCATGACCTTCATCACCCTGCTGTGCATATGGGCGGTATACCTGGATCTCCAGCTGATACACGCGGAGAATGGCGTGGTGTTCCTTATCATCGCGATGATAGCGATATATGTGTTCACGTTCTCACTGCTGTATGCATATCCGCTGATCGCCCGATATGAGAACACGCTGATAAATACCATACGCAACTCGTTCAGGATGTCGATGAAGTACTTTTTCCGTTCCCTGCTGCTCGCCGTAGCCGTGGCAGCCGAGATCGCCCTGTTCATATGGAACGGCACCACCATCATCATAGGCATCATAGTAGGTCCCGTGCTGGTGATGTACACCATCAGCTGGGTAGCCAACGGGATATTCGACAAGATCGAGAAGGACAACAGAGGAGAAGGATGACGGATCCTGCGGCGTAATATGTATATTTCGACGATATTTATAAAAAAATGGAACATCTATTGACAAACCTGCAAAAATGCTATAAAATATAATAGGTGTCATCACCTGATACTGCTGTACGGACCGGACACAGACGGAGGCCCCGCCTGTACGATCTCGGAGAGGCAGTATGATATCCATTACTTATAAGGGGTATACAGATCATGAAGAAGTTATTGTCTATATTATTAGCTGCTGCATCCGCATTCACCATGAGCACCGCTGTCATCGCCGACGAGGCTGAGACCGAGGCTCCCAAGGAGAAGCCCACCTTTGCCTTCGATACCAAGGACTCCATGTCCTATCTGCACAAGTTCGGCAACGCCTCCGACACGGGTCTGGCTCTCGACGTGACCGACAAGGGCGCATTCGAGGGACGTGCCCTCAAGTTCAGCGAGAACTTCGCCAGCAGCATATCCAACCAGTACGGCGGCATATACTTCGACTCCGCTGACTTCGGCCTCAATAACTTCGCAGGATACACCCTGGAAGTGAACATCAAGCCCACCAAGGCTGCTATAAAGGCCACTCCCAACATCACGCTCTTCGCTGACGGTCAGCAGTGGGTATCGCAGAACGTGCCCATCACCGAGGCAGATAAGTGGGTGACCGCTTCCGTATCCGTTCCCGCTAACGTGGCAGACAACAAGATCGGCATCTCGATCCCCATCACCGAGCCCTTCAATGGCGATGTGATCCTGGTGGACAATGTGGTCATCAAGGACAACTACGGCAAGCAGCTCGCTAATGTAGGCGACATAGACACCTCCCTTGCGCAGAAGCCCAGCACCTGGAGGCGCGTGCTCTCCATCGTACTGTTCATCGTACTCGCGGTGGCAGCAGTCGGCGGCGTAGCGTTCTTCATCTACAAGATGATGAGAAGGTACAGATAAGATGATCATGGCCTGTCGGCGTTATGCCGGCAGGCTTTTTTTCTCTTGACAAACTCGCTCGGATATGGTATAATATAGTCCGTGCCGATGTGGTGGAATGGCAGACACGCTTGACTCAAAATCAAGTACGAAAGTGTGCGGGTTCAAGTCCCGCCATCGGCACCAATACACAGCCCCGCTTGATCAAGATCAAGTACGAAAGTGTGCGGGTCCATGTCCCGCCATCGGCACCAAACCAAAGATATAGCCCCTCTTGACTTCAAGATCAAGTATGAAAATGTGCGGGGCCATGTCCCGCCATCGGCACCAATACACAGCCCCGCTTGATCAAGATCAAGTACGAAAGTGTGCGGGTCCATGTCCCGCCATCGGCACCAATACCCGCTCGATCCATTCGAGCGGGTATGTTTTATTTCATATTCCTATTTCCCAAAAATAAAAAATTCTTGAATTTGGGAAATAGATGTGGTATAATATCATCAAGGAGCGTGATCTGCCATGAAACTCATAAACAGAGATACCTACCTCAATAAGCTCATCAGCGTCATCGGTACGCCTGATATCAAGGTGATCACAGGGGTAAGGCGCAGCGGCAAGTCCAAACTGCTCGAGGCGTTCAAGGATCATATCACCGCTGATATCCCCGATGCCAACATCATACACATCAACTTCAATTTGCCTGAATTTGACGATCTGATAGGATACCGACTTTTATATGACTACATCGACTCTGCCTACAAGGCAGGCGTAGACAATTTTGTGCTGATAGACGAGATCCAGATGTGCGATACCTTTGAAAAAGCGATAAACTGGCTGCACGCATCGGAGAAGTTCGACATATACATCACAGGCTCCAACGCATTCCTGCTCAGTTCAGACCTTGCCACACTGTTTACCGGCAGGACTTTTGAGATAAAGGTATACCCCTTCTCATTTGCTGAATACGTAAGCTACTTCGGATACACCGATCTGTACGACGCATTCGACAGATATATCACCGAAGGCGGCATGGCAGGCTCGTATGTATACAAGGACAGAGAAGCAAAGTATGACTACATAGCAGAAGTATTGCATACTCTGATCGTAAGGGACATACACACAAAGTACAGGATACGGAACACCGCTCTCCTGGAGAGGCTGACAGACTATCTTATGGATAATATATCCAACCTGACCTCCGCGACCACCATAACATCTGTCTTCAACAGCCGCGGAGACAAGATAAACCACAAGACCGTCGGATCGTATATGCAGTATCTGTGCAATGCCTTTGCGTTCTATAAGATACGCCGATACGATATCCGAGGAAAAAAATACCTCTCCACTACCGAAAAGTATTACCTCAGCGACCATTCCTTCCGCTACGCTGAACTGGGCACCAAGAACATGGACTACGGCAGAGTGCTCGAGAACATCGTAGCCATCGAGCTGCTGCGCCGGGGCTACGAGGTATATGCAGGCGTGCTCTATCAGAAAGAGATAGACTTCGTAGCTCTGAAGCGCGATGAGAAGCTGTATATACAGGTCTCCGACAATATATCCGATGACAAGACCTTTGAGCGGGAAGTCACGCCCCTGCTGGCCATACAGGATGCATATCCCAAGATGATCGTCGCAAGGACACGGCACAGCGCTTATCAGTATGAAGGCGTCAGGATAGTGGACTTTTCGGAATGGCTGATATGAAATATTATTTTCATGGTCCTTTTTTGCTTCTCGTTCGGTCAAATATACAAAGGGAATGCAGAGCTCTTTTGATGAATTTTGATCCTCCGTAAAATATATCTTTCCTTGTTTTGTTCGGGCACCTTTCGGTGCCCACTTTTTTGCCGTGACAACAAAAAGGACGGGCCATAACGACCCGTCCGATATCCTATGTCTATCAGCCCAGCAGCTTCTCAGCGGCTGCCAGCTTTACGCTGATGCAGAAGAGCTCCAGTGCCTTTGCCAGCTCCTCGGGAGTGGGGAAGGAGGGCGACAGCCTTATGTTGCTGTCTGTGGGATCATTGCCGTAGGGATATGTAGCGCCTGCGCCCGTGAGCACCACGCCTGCTTCCTTGCACAGAGCCACTACCCTCTTTGCACAGCCCTCGGGAGTGTATACCGATACGAAGTAGCCGCCCTTGGGCACGTTCCATGTGAGGATACCAAGATCTGCTATCTCACGGCTGAGAGTGTCGTTGACCAGATCGAACTTGGGAGCAAGTATAGCCATGTGACGATCCATATACTTTCTCAGGCCGTCTGCATTGCCGAAGTAGCGCACATGACGGAGCTGGTTCACCTTGTCGTAGCTGATGTTCTGCATAGCCAGCAGCTTCTCGGTGAACTTGATATTGTTCTCGGATGCGCACATCACTGCCACGCCTGCGCCCGGGAAGGTGATCTTAGATGTGGAAGCGAACTCGTATATCATGTCCTCGTGGCCGCACTTGGCTGCCTCATCGAATATATTGAGCAGATGATCGTGCTCGGCCTTGAGGTGATGGATGCAGTAAGCATTGTCCCAGAAGATGCGGAAGTCATCTGCAGCGGGCTCCAGAGCCGCGAAGCGTCTCACCGTCTCGTCGGAGTAGGTGTAGCCGTCGGGATTGGAGTACATAGGCACGCACCATATGCCCTTGATGAGAGGATCGGAGGATACCAGCTTCTCCACCATATCCATGTCGGGGCCTGTGGGACCCATGGGAACATTGATCAGCTCTATGCCGAAGGTCTGAGTTACGCCGAAGTGTCTGTCATAGCCGGGCACGGGGCAGAGGAACTTCACCTTCTCGTTCTGACACCAGGGCTTGCTGCCGCCGTACACGCCGAAGGACCAAGCACGAGCCACTGCATCGTACATAAGGTTAAGAGAGGAGTTGCCGCCTACGATGACCATAGAGGGCTTGATGCCGAGGAGATCTGCGAAGAGCTCCTTAGCCTCCTTGATGCCTGTAAGGAAGCCATAGTTGCGTACATCCACGCCGTCCCTGTCGGTAAGGTCAGACTTGGAGGTCAGCACGTCGAGCATAGGCATGGACATATCGAGCTGAGCCTTGCAGGGCTTGCCTCTGGACATATCCAGCTTGAGGCCCTGTGCCTTGAAGCTGTCATACTGTGCCTGCACCTCAGCCTTGAAAGCGGAGAGCTGTTCTTTGTTCATTTCCGTAAGTTTCATGTATACACCCTCATCGTAAGCGTTCTTCGTTTTTCTTTCATCAACAAACTACGGGCATCGCCCGTCACATATACTATAATAGTACATCTCCCGCGATTTTGCAAGTGTTTTATGCTAAACTTTCAAAAATCATAGCTTTACACTAAAAAACCCCCTTTACAGGGGGTTTTTTGTTCAAAATGAAGATCGTCAGAGCGCCCGACACGTCATTACCGTCTGCGCCTGTCGTTCTCATTGCGTGCATAGGGAGCGATGGTCTTCATCAGCGGGTCGGAATAGTCCATGCCTTCCTTGAAGAAGCGCAGCACTGCAAGGAGCGCCTTCGGTATCTTCGCAACGATCTCTTGTATCGTTTTCATAGCCTTCTCGGTATCCATATCCATGCCTCCTGTCGGTGATAGGTGTGACCGTTGGATATATATTATCATATATCTCCGCCGATAACAATAGAAGACATATCAGGATCACATTAGGATCGTATTAGAGATATCATACTGTCCCGCTCCTGATATCGTTTCGCAGTAAGCAGTAAAGATATGCAACTGCCGGCGCAGTTAGCAGAGCCAAGGGACAAGGGATGCGCCTGCTGACGCAGTCGCTTGGGAGCGATCAGCATTTACCCATCGTTTCCGTAAAGATATCAGCTCTGCTTATCCCTGCGGATGCTCTCCTCATACATGCGTATCCCCGCCTCTGTATCGGGTTTTAGGATGAAGCGCTTGAAGATACGGTTCCCGGGAAGGATGTCCTCGCCGTAGAACTTTATGTCCTTCACGCGCCTTTTCGGAGATACCGACACATCTGCGCCCACTGCCTCCGGGACATCAGACATGATGGGCGTCATATCATGAGAATATATCTTGCTCATGCCGTTCATCCTGAAGCCGAGCTTCGCCATCATAGCGCCCATCTTGCCCGGCATATGCTCCAGTCTGCCCGTGCAGTTGGCGTATACCACAGGGACGTCGAAGGCATCCACGTACAGCATACATCTCCTGTCGTTCTCCTCATGCTCCTTGTCGGGCTGCTTCGGGTCGGCGGGGCAGCCGTGGGGGAACAGTATCAGCGATATCTCCTCGTCCCGGATCTCGTCATAGAGATGCTTCCTCCGCGAGTCGAAGCATATCCCCACAACTACCTTCCCAAAAGGAGTATCTATGATGCAGCCGAAGTCTCCTCTTTTGAATACCGCCGACTCCCCCTCCGACTTTGATACAGATCCGCATACGCCGTCTGTCCCTGCGATCATATACCTGTTATAATAGTCGCCCTCTTCCTTGTCGAGGTATCCCACGCCGATATAGGTATCATATCTCCTTGCGACAGACACGGCCCACTCCGCCGTATCACGGCCGCGGTCATCTGCGTACTGCCATATCTCCTGACTTGCCATATAGCTGCACAGGGCGAGCTCGGGGAGCACCACCAGGTCGGGCTGCGGCAGCCTGCCGATCAGATCTTCGATATATCTCTTTCTGTCCTCTATACCTTTGAGCTCGTTATCGAGCTCCAGAGCAAATATACGCATAGGCCCCTCCTTTCGTTCTGCTCCTGCAGAACTATCTGAAATAAACAGAACATAGTTCTGTTTATTATTATATAACAAAACGATGTTCTTGTAAAGAGGCATTTTCCACAAAGATCTCTCGTCATATCGTCACAAGTGCATAAACGGCCCAGATCCGGTGTACTTGCGTACACCGGATCTGGGTAGGAAATATGTTCAAAAAGATCATCAAGCGTTGATCATTGCGGCTACCAGAGCGTTCATCTGGGACTGGTCCAGGGGATGGCTGGACTTTATGATGTAGTTGAACTGGCCTCTGGACCATGTAGCGGTGAAGTAGCCCTGATTTGTGCCCTTGTATACTACGCTGACACCGTTCACGCCTGTGCGGAAGGTACCGGGATAGCTGTAGTTGAGGCCTGTGGAGCCCTTAGCCTTGCGGAATATAACGGACTTGGAGCCGTTACCGTAGTTTGCGAATGTGATGTTGCTGTTCACGTTGCCCGTGCTGGTGAGCCTGTAGCCTGCCACGTAGGAAGGAACTCTTGCGTTCACTATCGTGGTGTTGACTATCGTGTTATTTCTTCTGGTGTCGTTGTTCACGGGCTGTACTATGCGGACTGTCTGGTTATAGTTGGTAACAGGCTGGCCGTACTGATCGTGCATCGGGGGCTGTACCACGTATGCGTTAGCGGTAGCGGAAAGTGCTGTTACGGAAAGAACTGCAGCTGCGATAGCGGACATTACCTTAGTAGACTTCTTAAACATGATCGTTTCCTCCATTAAAACCATTTTGTTTTCCTCGGGTCTTTCTTGCCCTTTGTACATTTGACCGATGGACAAGAAAAAAAGGACCAAAAAAAACAAAAAAATTTTTTGAGGGTAGTAGACTATCATCCACCCCTGAACTGTGACCCGTCGGTCTCGGGCTGAGCCTCCGCCAGCTGATCTATGAACAGCTCTGCCTTGCCCTTGTTCTTTTCGGTCAAACGCCGATACTGTCTGATAAGCACGACCTCATCCTCTGAGAACGCGGCGTCGGAGCATGCCTTCTTTACGTTCGTCACTCCCGCAAGGTAATCTATGCTCACATCATAATAAGCAGCCAGCTCTATCGCTCGGGACAGGGGCAACTCCCGCTCTCCCTTCTCATACTTGCCGTAATACTGCGCTGTCGTGCCGAGATATCCGGCAATGTCCGTCTGCGTCCTGTCAGCATCCTCACGTAGATCCCTGAGTCTTTTGTAAAATGACATAAGATATCCCTCCTCATTGATATGTCATGC
>JAFYEQ010000132.1 GCA_017544185.1 Oscillospiraceae bacterium | reverse complement strand
TGGCTGCCGAGATCGAGGGGTACGATCATCTCGATTTTGACAACAGGTCGGGCATCATCGCCGTTGTGGACGAGCTGGTCTCACAGGGGAGGCGGCATATCGCCATAATGACAGGTGACCTTGACAATGCACAGTGTGTGCTCAGGCTCTCCGCGTTCAGGGAGGGTCTGGCGAAGCATGGCATAGAGCTCCCCGACAGGTACATCATGCAGAGCGAGATAAACGAGTTCTGCCGTGAAGAGGCTGCGCGTCTCATCGACGGATCTCCGGAGATAGATGCGATAGTATGCATAAATGATATCATCGCCTCTGTGGTATACGAGGTGATCCGCGAGCGTGGGAAGAGGATCGGCACGGACATCGCCGTCACGGGCTTTGATGATCTGCCCGTGGCAAGGGAGCTGTCACCGCAGCTGGCTACCGTCAGAGCGGATCCCGTGAAGCTGGGTGCCAGAGCCGTGGAGAAGGCGTATCACGCCCTTTGCGGCATACCCGACGACGATCCTCTCATGCCCACAGACTTCATACGCCGTCAGTCGTGTATGCGGGAAGAGTATGATCCCAGACGGTTCGACAAGCTGGAAGAGAACGAGCTGATCCGTATCAGACAGGCCGAGCGGGATCGCGGTCACGTGAACGACCTGTTCATGCATGACGCCATGATGTTCAGCCAGGATCTGAAGAACAGCTACGACAGGTCCATGAAGAGACTGTCGCTGCTGGGGGCGAGATCCGGCTTCCTGTACACCCTTGATACGCCTGCGGTGCATATCCGCGGCGATGAGTATGCAGGGGAGAGGAGCTGGCACTTCCGTTCATACTGCATCGGTGAAGAGGTATGCGACATACCCGACGATGACAGGATCATGACCACTGCAGATGTGTTCGACAACAAGTATCTTTGCACCGACAGGCAGCGCTGCTTCATCGCAGCAGATCTCTATGCGGCAGAGACCCAGTACGGTCTGATGCTGATCGAGCCCGAGGATACAGACCTGTTCAACAGGCTGGAGATGATCACCTACGTGGTCAGCGCCGCAGTCAGGACACTGGATATGATCCACGCCCAGGAGCGGCTGGTGGTGCGGCTGCAGACCGCTAATCTGGCGCTGCAGAAGGAGTCTCAGGTGGACGAGCTGACGGGGGTATACAACCGCCGCGGCTTCTACTCCGCTGCGGATACCGTGTTCGAGCGCAGGGGACGGGCGGAGTATCTGGTATGTTACGCGGATATGGACGATCTGAAGATCGTCAACGACCTGTACGGGCATATCGAGGGAGATATGTCCCTTAAACGGGTGACGGAATATATGCGTGAGGTGTTCGGTGCGGAGGCGGTGCTTGGCAGGCTGGGCGGAGATGAGTTCGCAGCGCTGGTGCCATCCGACGGCATCATCAGCAAAGACAGCATCGGCAGACATATGGACGATCTGGTGGCCCACTTCAATATGAGCGGCCAGAAGCCCTATCTCTTCGGCATATCCATGGGCATCACCGAGCATATATGCGAGAACGTATACGATCTCAAGGCAGCGCTGGACGCTGCGGACGATCTGCTCTACGCCTGCAAGCAGCGGCGCAAGCAGGCGAGAGTGCATAGATGAACTGATCCCGCAGGTATCACCCTGCGGGATCTGTATGCGTATAACTTTTATCGATCCTTGATCTGGATAATGGATAGATGCGGGGCATGGGGCATCAGCCCTCATTTGGGATGAGGCGATAGCCACACATTCTCAGCGACTGCATCAGCTATCGCACCTCTTGTCTCTAGCAACTGCGCTATCAGTTGCATCTCTTGCCCCTTGTCCCTGGGAGCTTGTCATTATTACTGCGAAACGATCAGAAGCGGCATAGTAGGTATAAGTATGATCATTCTGAATACTGCGCTATCTCGTCCTGTACGATGGGGTAGAACTCCTCACGCGCCTGTACCCAGTCCTCGAACTGCTCGTTGGCAAGGCCCTCGTAGAGCACGGTCATGAGCTCATCGGCCATGAAGGTGGACAGGCCGTAGCCGTAGTCGTAGGTCTGTGTGAACTTGTCGGGATCATAGAACTCCATGGTAAGGTCGTACATCTCGGAGGTCCAGCCATCGTTGTTGGTCAGGAACTTCTCCTTGGTGGCCTCGGTGTACTTTTCGTCGAAGTTGACCGTCCTGTTGCAGTCGAGCCATGCCTTCACGCAGTCGCCGTTCTCGGAGCCCTTGACCCACATATACATGAACACCTTGTTGGACACGTAGTAGTTGTCGCTGTCGTCAGCCTTGGGGAAGGGGACTATCTGTATCACGTCGTCGGGGCGGGACTTGGAAGCGCCGTTATACGCCCATGTGCCCATACCGTAGAAGAGTATGCTGTCGTCGAGGAAGGCGGACTCGGGTCCGATCCAGCCCGTCTTTATCAAGTTGTTGCGCTTGATGTCCTTGAGGGTCTCCTGTGCCTGCTCGATCTTGGCGCTCCTGAGGTTGTTGCCGAAGGTGGTGCCGTCATAGGTGACCATAGTCTCGCCTGCGGTGAACACGAACGCGTTGGCCCACCAGCCGCCTATGCCGTAGATCTCCTCGCCGGGATGGTTCTCCACGTAGGACTTCATCATCTCCACGAATGCAGACCATGTCCACTTGCCCTGACGGTAGAGCTCATAGGGATCCTCGAAGCCCTCGTTCTCGATGGTGGTCTTGTTGTACATCAGCACCTGAGTATCATTGAAGGAATAGCCAGTGGGAGCTATATAGTGCTCGCCCTTCCATATCATGGAGTCGGCCGTATCCTTGACGGATGCCCACTTGGGGTCCGACCAGTCTACCAAGGAGTCCACGGGCTGATACTGTCCCTTGGATATGTCATAGGGGAAGGTGCGCCATTCGTATGCGAATATATCCGGGGACGTGCCGCCGAGTATGTTGGTGGCCAGATCGTCGAAGCGCTGATCCGATGTAGTGGGCATATACTTGATCTTGGCGCCGTAGGTGTCCTCGAAGAGGGCCAGCTCAGGGCTCCTCTCGGGGGAATCGTTGGTGGGGTTCAGGTCGTACATGCCGAGCCATACCAGCTCCTTGCCGCTGATATCCACGTCCAGCGTCTCTTCCGGCTCCTCTACCTCTACCGAGTCGCCTGTCCATTCCGTGGCGGCGGTGGTGGTGACCTGAGCGGCTGAGGGCTCTGCGGTGTCGGTCGAGGAGCATGCGCTGACGGACAGCACCATGCTCAGGGCGGCCAGCCCTGCTGCGGTCTTTCTGATCTTCATAGTTCTTCTCCTCCAAATGTAAACGTTTTCATTCCGGTGTATACATATTCGGAGAAACATCGGGCGTCTCCGTCCGACGCATCTCCGATAAGTCCTATCAGCCTGCGGGCCAGCCGAATCCTCTGCCTGCCATTACGTGGAAGTGCAGATGAGGCACGGTCTGACCTGCCAGCTCGCCGCAGTTGGATACCACGCGGAAGCCGTCGGAGAGATCCAGCTTGGCAGCGGTCTCGGATATCTTCTCGAATATATGTGATACATACTTGGAGTTCTCGGGATCTATCTCACCGCAGGACCCTATATGTACCTTGGGTATGAACAGTATATGAGTAGGAGCTTGGGGAGCGATGTCGTTGAAAGCGACGCACATATCGTCCTCGTATACCTTGGTGGACGGGATCTCTCCCGCAGCTATCTTGCAAAACAGGCAGTCCATATATACCTCCATGGTCATAGTGATATCATGGTCATTATACCACGATCCGTCAAGATCGTCAAGATATTTTTCAAAAAGGGCGCGGCTATGCAGGCAAAGACACGTATACACATTTCATTCATATTTGCCTATCCATTTGACATTTGATCATAAATGTGGTATAATAATAAGTTGGGGGAGATCCCGATCTGATATGAGAGGAGCGATGCGGCTGCATAGCGTTATATGATGACACGGTCTAGAAATATGATCATGATAAAGGAGGTCATCTGATGACAGTAGATACCTGGGAGGTCGTCACGCCTGCGGCGTTCATGATAGGTGTAAAGGAAGAAGTCATAGACGAATATCTTGACAGCAGCATACTCAAGACATTGAAGGAAAACAAGGATGCCTGTGCGATACGCTATCTTAATAAGCTGCGCACTACCATGTTCCTGAAGTTCAGGAAGACCGACGACCTGATGCGCTTTGATCTGAAGAACATAAACTCGATAGAATGGTTCGATCATGATGAGATAAAAAAGCTTGAAAAATGGGGCTATCACGTCATAAAGGCCAACACCAGGTCGGAGCAGTACCAGCTTGACTTCACAAGACTGATCACGGAAAATATAGATAAATGCAGAGATCTGTTCCCCGAGTGGGTGAACTGGGATTACATAAAAGAATTGTTCGCGATCCCGCATTATACGAAAAAAGGAGTGATGAAGAACGAATTCAATAAATTCATGTCGAACATAAACAGCTATCCGTTCCAGATGTACATCTATTGGACACCGACGGACAGCGGAAATATACTTTTTTCTGACAGGAAGTTCCTCGATACTGTATACGGCATGCACAACGACTACGTAGCGGATCAGTCCCGCTACCGCGATGCCCATGAGGATACCAAGAGGAGCATATACGATTTCATAGAGGATGCAGACAAGATCGCCATAGTGATGGACTGCGAGAACTCCGATGCCTACAAGCTCTACAACGTGCTCAGGAACCTAGATCAGGACAACCTGTCCAAGATATCCAAGATAGTCCTCTACGATGACTATCATACGGGATCCGGCTGGGATCATCTGGAAAGGTTCATACGCATACCCGTGGAGCATGAGGAGGTAGAGCGCGTCACGGATCAGAAGTCCCTTGTGGATATAAAGATGACCGCAGGGGTCTGTCGTGACTTCTACCGGGAGGAGATCACATCGTTCATACTGCTCTCCTCGGACTCCGATTACTGGGGGCTCATATCTTCCCTCACCGACGCCGACTTCCTTGTGATGTACGAGGACTCCAAGTGCGGCAGGGCCATAAAGGAGGCACTGGCGTCGAAGGGGATATACTACTGCTCCATAGACGACTTCTGCTCTGGCAATACCGAGGAGTTCAAGAGATACGTACTGCTGGCGGCGCTGGAGGAAAGGCTCCCCGATCTGATCGGTATGGATGCATCGGCGCTGCTGGAGGATCTGTACACACAGACGAGGATATACGCCAGTGAGAGCGAGAAGCAGCAGTTTTTCAAGCGGTATATCAAGTCGCTCAGGCTCAAGATCGGCAGCGATGGCAAGTTCGCCGTCGTCATCGACAGATAGGAGGTATCATGGCTGATAACAGAAGGCCCACGGGACGAAAGACCCGTACCACGGGCAATTCCTCGGGAGTACACCTGCACGGCGAAGGGCTGGGCACAGGTCCCGTAGGATCGCAGAACGGATATCAGGGCCGCAAGGGCGGCTCCTCGGGGACGCAGCGTGCTGCCATAGGCGGCGGCGGTCTCACGGTCATCGTGATAATACTGATGATCATATTCGGCAAGGGCGGCGGCATGGGCACCGACAGCAGCTCGAACTACGATCAGGGCGGCAACGTGTTCCAGCAGCCTGCGTATACCGAGACCATCGCGGACATACCCTCTCAGACGGTGGACACCTCTGTGGCCAGCGGCTCCAGAGCGAAGCGTACCAAGATACTCGGCAACGGCGAGGACAAGATCACGATGATGGTGTATATGTGCGGCACGGACCTTGAGTCCAAGTACGGCATGGGCACCAATGACCTGCGCGAGATGGCGTCGGCTGACATCGGCAGCAATATCGACATCATAGTATACACAGGCGGCTGTAACGGGTGGAAGACCAACGGCATATCCACAACGGTCAACCAGATCTACCGCATCACCAAGGGCGGCATAGAGAACCTGGTCAAAGATGACGGCGCCAAGCCCATGACTGACCCCGATACCCTTACGGGCTTCATAAAGTACTGTGCACAGAACTTCCCCGCCAACCGCTATGAGCTGATCATGTGGGACCACGGCGGAGGCTCCGTCAGCGGCTACGGCTACGACGAGAAGTACAAGTCCTCTGGCTCAATGAGGTTGGGCGAGATCGACAAGGCGCTGAAGAACAGCGGCGTCACCTTCGACTTCATCGGCTTCGATGCGTGCCTTATGGCTACCGCTGAGACTGCTCTCATGCTGGACAACTACGCCGACTATATGATCGCGTCTGAGGAGACGGAGCCCGGCATAGGCTGGTATTATACCAACTGGCTCACCAAGCTGGGTGCGGACACATCCATGTCCACCATAAAGATCGGCAAGAACATCATAGACGACTTCACCGCTGCCTGCTCACAGCAGTGCAGGGGACAGAAGACCACGCTCTCCATCACGGACCTTGCAGAGTTCAAGAACACCGTGCCCGACAAGCTGGCGTCCTTCTCCAACTCGATCAGCGAGATGATCTCGGATCAGAACTACAAGCAGGTATCCGATGCCAGATACGTTACCAGAGAGTTCGCTCAGTCCTCCCGCATAGACCAGGTAGATCTGGCAGACCTGGCCCTGAAGCTGGGCAACAGCGAGGGACGTGAGCTGGCAGATGCCATCAGGGACGCCGTGAAGTACAACAGGACATCGGGCATAGCCGATGCCTACGGTATCTCGGTATACTTCCCCCTGCGTCAGAAGTCCTATGTGGACACGGCTTGTCAGGAGTACAACGAGATCGGCATGGACAGTTCCTACGCCAAGGCGATACGCCAGTTCGCCTCCCTGCGTCAGCGGTCAGGCGGTATCGGGCGGCTCGTCCGCTGCGTCTCCCATAGGCTCCCTCTTCGGCGGAGGATCCTCCTCCACGGGCGCTGA
>JAFYEQ010000131.1 GCA_017544185.1 Oscillospiraceae bacterium | reverse complement strand
GAGCGGCGGGGTCGAAGCGCATGAGATCGTCGTAGCTTATCTGGGGACGCTTTATCAGATCGGCCTCACGTACCGGCTTCTCGATGGGACTGCTCCCTCTTTCGGTGAGCATAGCGTTCAGCTCCTCCGAGGGACGTATCACTGCTGCACGGAGACGATCTGTCTCACGTCCGATCTGCTGCTGCTTTTCCAGGTAGCGTGCATATCTCTCGTCGGATATGAGCCCGATCTCGTGTCCCAACGGTGTCAGCCTCTGGTCGGCGTTGTCCTGTCGGAGTATTAGCCTGTACTCGCTCCTGCTGGTCATCATACGATAGGGATCGGTGACGCCCTTGATCACAAGGTCGTCGATCAGTGTGCCTATATAAGATGACGAACGTGATAGGGATATCTGCTCCAGTCCCTTGACGCTGCGGGCAGCATTTATGCCTGCGATAAGTCCCTGGGCGGCTGCTTCCTCGTAGCCCGAGGTGCCGTTGAACTGGCCCGCTCCATAGAGCCCGTGTATAGCCTTGCATTCAAGGGTGTGATACAGCTGCTGCGGGTCGCAGCAGTCATACTCTATGGCGTAGGCGTTTCGCATGATCTCCACGTTCTCCAGCCCCTTGATGGTGCGGAGAAAGGCCAGCTGGACGTGCTCCGGGAGAGAGGACGACATTCCCTGCAGATACATCTCGTCGGTGGACAGTCCCATGGGCTCGATGAAGAGCTGATGGCGCAGCCTGTCGGGAAAGCGCATGATCTTGTCCTCGATGGACGGGCAGTACCTGGGGCCTATGCCGTGTATCCTGC
Organism: Oscillospiraceae bacterium; assembly: GCA_017544185.1. GTDB lineage: Bacteria > Bacillota > Clostridia > Oscillospirales > Ruminococcaceae > Huintestinicola. Next base: position 4,255 of record JAFYEQ010000131.1, on the reverse strand, counting down.
CTGAGTACAATGGCGACAGGTGTATATTGTCGCGTATGACCTTGTGGGTCTCCTCGTTGGTGTAAGCGATATGACAGCTCACCTGATTGCGGAGAGAGTATCTGTCTGTCTCGAAGGAGAAGGGCTGTATGTCCTCGTCTCCGTCCTGACGCTCCAGCACGTCAAAGTCGATGCTGCGGCGGTGTACCCTGCAAGGGGTGCCCGTCTTGAAGCGTCTGAGCTCCACGTCGCTGTCGGCAAGGCTCTTGGTCAGGTACCGCGCCGGAAGAGTAGAATCCGGTCCGCTGTCATAGGAAGTCTCGCCTACGTGGATCATACCGCCAAGATAGGTGCCCGTGGCGATGATGACTTTCTTCACGTCATACCTTGCTCCGAGGGCGGTGATGATGCCTGTCACTCTATGATCCTCGACTATGACCTCCGCCACCTCGGCCTGATGTATATACAGGCCCTCCTGCTCCTCGCATGCTCTCTTCATATACTCGTGGTAGCGAACTCTGTCAGACTGCACTCTAAGGGAATGTACTGCCGGGCCCTTGCCGCGGTTGAGCATACGGCTCTGTATGAAGGTGGCATCTGCAGCCTTGCCCATCTCACCGCCCAGCGCGTCTATCTCGCGGACCAGATGGCCCTTAGCCGTGCCGCCTATAGACGGATTGCACGGGAGGTTTGCGATGGAGTCCAGGGATATAGTAAAGAGCGCTGTCCTTGCGCCAAGTCTCGCGGCGGCAAGGGCAGCTTCCACTCCTGCGTGGCCTGCGCCAACGACAGCTACATCATAGCTGTCCATATAGTATGACATAATAACACCTTCAGATCGGTCAAAGATCGGGTGCCCGATCGTTCCACGTGGAACATGGGCACCACATACATACGGGATCACTTACAGTCTGTCATTCGCTGGCATCGTTCAGCATAGCCTGCTTGATGTCCCAGAGCTGCTTCGACATATCCACATAGTAGCTGTGCGGGTTCTCGAAGCGCTTTACCTCGTCCCAGAGGGTGGCGAGCTGCTCGGAGCAATATGCGCGTATCTCCCCTGCAGAGGGCGACTCATACAGGCACTTGCCTTTGTCGAAGACCTGCACCAACAGTCGGCGGACGGCATAGTCCGTAAGGGTCTTCTTCTTATAGGGGTGCTCGGGATCGAATATGGTATAAGGGCTGCCGTCTATCTCTTCTCCCTTGACGGTGAGAAGATCTGCCATCGCCTTGCCCGTAGCACTGTCATAGAAGCGGTAGAGATCCTTGAAGCCCGGCGTCGTGATCTTGGCCACGTTCTCGGACAGCTTGATCTTGGGAACGAGCCCCTTGCCGCTGTCTGCTGCCACCAGCTTATACACACCACCGAACACAGGCTCGCTGCGGGATGTGATCAGTCTTTCGCCTACGCCGAAGGAGTCTATGCAGGCTCCTTGTCTGAGTATATCCTCGATGATATATTCATCAAGAGAGTTTGATATGCATATCTTAGCCTTGGGGAAGCCTGCTTCGTCCAGCATGGCCCTCGCCCTCTTGGACAGATATGTGATATCGCCGCTGTCTATGCGTATACCTGCAGGCTCATGTCCTGCGGCTGCCAGCTCCTTGAATACGGTGATAGCATTGGGTATGCCAGAATGGAGCACATTATAGGTATCCACCAGCAGCATGCAGCTGTCAGGATAGCACTTGGCATAGGCTCTGAACGCATCCAGCTCCGTGTCGAACATCTGCACCCAGCTGTGAGCCATAGTACCCAGCGCGGGAGTGCCCATGAGCTTGTCGGATATGGTACATGCGGTGCCAGAGCAGCCGCCGATATACGATGCTCTCGCTCCGTACATGGCGCCGTCGCCGCCCTGAGCTCGTCTCGATCCGAACTCCATCACAGGTCTGCCGTCGGCTGCCTTGCATATCCTTGCGGCCTTAGTGGCGATAAGGGACTGGTGGTTGATGCATAAGAGCAGCATGGTCTCCACGAACTGCGCCTGTATCGCAGGGCCCTTTACTATTATAAGAGGCTCATTGGGGAATATAGGCGTGCCCTCGGGGATCGCCCACACATCGCATTTGAATTCGAAATGAGCCAGATAGTCTAAGAACCCCTCGGAGAATATCCCCTTGCTGCGAAGGAACTCTATATCGCTCTCATCGAAGCGCAGCTCCTTCAGATACTCTATCACCTGTTCCAGACCGCACATGACGGCAAAGCCGCCGCCGTCGGGTATTCGCCTGAAGTAAAGGTCGAAGACACACTCTCTGTCGCCTATACCGTTCTCAAAATATCCGTTGCCCATTGTGAGCTCATAGAAGTCTGTGAGCATCGTCAAATTGCGTTTCATATCCTCACCCTATCCTATCATCTGAATACGATCTGTCCGATGGGTACCACGGGAGATGCATCGGCAGGCTTGTCCGCTTCTATCAGGAGCACATACTCCGCCTCGGCACCGCTGCCGGGTACCACTGCCACCTCGGCTGAGTACACATTGTTCTCGCTGTCATAGGTCGCCTTGGATATAGCGAACTTGTCGCCCTTGTGTCCCTTATACTCGGTATATATGATGACCTTCTTGTCAAAAAGATCTGCGTCTATGTCCTTTAACTGCGCTACATAGGTCTTGCCCTTATGAGCGGGGAGCTTGTCCCTCTCGGCAGCAAAGGTCTTAGCCCCGGAGAGTGTGTTCAGCACGCAGGTCCGGGGCTTGTCTATACCATAGCTGCCGCTGTACTTATGTATATCTGCCTTTATCTTACGGGTGACGGACAGCTTCGGCATGATAAAGCCCGGGGTCGTCGTCTTCTCGCTCTCCAGCCTGCTGTACTGCGGGAGGGCGTGTATATAGCTCTCGATGAAGGTGCGGTAATATGCAGATGATGTCACTGCCTTATCCGTGCCATATTTCTCGTATGTCTTGTCATCCAGACCGATCGTTATCTTGTCCTTACCGCGGGTGACCGTGATCTTGAAGTCCTTGCCGCTGTTTGCTGCGGACTTGTCCAGCGACGTGGAGATCAGCATATCATACATGATCTGCTTGTCGCGCTCGTCCACATCCACGGACATACGATGCCTTTCCATATCATCGGGATCTGCTGTCAGGGAGTCTGTGATCGTGCCGTCGGTATCGAATACCAGACAGCCTCCCTGTGAGGTCTCGTATACTATCCTAAGATCCTCTGCCATCTTCGCATCCTTGGACAGATCACCCGTCCAGGCGCCCGAGGCAGATACCTTATAGGTGCCGGCTGCGGTGGTGAAGCTGCCCTTCGCCATCAGCCCTGTCTTGGCAGGATCGAAGTAATACCACTGTCCCGATATCTTCATCCAGCCGAACCAGCGGCTGCCGCCGTAGTAGAAGCGTACGCCGTCCTTGTCCTTGACCGTACCTGTATAAAGATAGGCCTTGCCGTTTTCGACATAGTACATACGGCCGTTGATAAGGGTGGTGCCCTTGGCGCCCTTCGGCACCTCCGCTTCCTTTATCTCCCGACGGGTCACTGGATCGGTCGCCGCGTATACACCGCTGTATGCCGTACAGGGTACGGTCATGAGCACCGCGCATATCACGGCAGATATACATTTTGTAATATTTCTCATAAATTATCCTATATGTATCTACAGTGACTCCACGAACCTGTCGAAGGCCGCCATCCCCTGTTCATCGCGCTTATACACGCCCGCATGTTCCAGCACCTGCGCGAACACCTTGCCTGTCTCCAGACGTATGCGCTCCTCGATCTGCTCCAGGGTCTTCCCTTCCAGCTCGGGAGCGAAGGTATCTGCCCAGTCGGCGTGAGCGCACAGCTCGCTGTCGCTGCGGTGATCCTTGCCCTCGTAGATATGCTCCGCCAGCTTCTCCAGCTCGTGCTTCAAACGCGACGGGAGCACGGCAAGGCCCATGACTTCTATCAGACCGATGTTCTCCTTCTTGATATGGTGCAGCTCAGCATGGGGATGGAAAAGCCCCAGAGGATGCTCGGGAGTGGTGATATTGTTCCTGAGCACGATGTCCATCTCGTAGTCATCGCCTCTGCGTCTGGCTATGGGAGTCACGGTATTATGCGGCTCCCCTTCGGTCTCGGCGAATATATACGCCTCGGGATCGCTGTATCCGCGCCATGCGGTAAGTATACGCTCAGCCAGCTCTGCTATGCGCTGACGGTCGGAGCATCTGAGCCTGAGCACGGACATGGGCCATTTTACGCGGCCTGACTGCACGTCCTCATAGCCGGGTATGGTATAGCTCTTCTCCATGGGAGCTCTCTCCAT
>JAFYEQ010000011.1 GCA_017544185.1 Oscillospiraceae bacterium | reverse complement strand
ATAATAGTCTACCTGTACCTTGTCAAGGATAGCGGGATTGGCACGGCCTGCACGTATGGTATCGAACTCACGGACAAGAGCGTTGATGGTCTTGTTCATCTTGTCCTGAGCGGTTTTGATCTGTTCGTTCATAATAGTGTTCCTTTCGTTATTCTTCTGGCTCAACGAGAGTACCGATCTTTTCGCCCATGCAGGCACGATAGATGTTCTCGGGATCTGAAAGATCGAATACGAGTATGGGTAGCTTATTGTCCTTGCACATGGAAGCAGCCGTGCTGTCCATGACCTGAAGGTCCTTCACGAGTATATCATTGAAGGTGAGGTGGTCGAACTTGACTGCATCCGGGTATTTATTGGGATCCTTGTCGTAGATACCGTCTACCATAGTCGCCTTGAGGACTATATCAGCCTCGATCTCCGCAGCGCGGAGCGTGGATGCGGTATCGGTAGAGAAGAACGGGTTGCCTGTGCCGCAGCCGAATATGACTACACGGCCCTTCTCGAAATGGCGCATGGCCTTGTTGCGTATGTACGGCTCAGCGACCTGCGGCATGGATATGGCGGTCTGTACACGCACGTCCATCCCGAGAGACTCGAGCACGTCAGCTACAGCAAGAGCGTTCATCGTAGTAGCGAGCATACCTATATGGTCTGCTCTGGTCCTGTCCATAGCGCCGGAAGAGCGTCCTCTCCAGAAGTTGCCGCCGCCTACCACGATACCTACCTGTACGCCTGCATCGGCGCATTTGGCTATTGCCTTGCATATCGGCTGTATCACAGTGTAATCAAGACCGTTGGACCTGCTGCCTGCCAGCGCTTCGCCTGACAGCTTGAGCAGCACCCGTTTGTACTTTATCTCGGACATCAGATCAAGCCCCCTATGTATGATGTTTTGGTGAATGTTCAGAGCATATACATATTATACACTATTTTTGACCGTTTGTAAAGACTTTTTATCAAAAATATCTGATCAGCTGCGGAGCATTTCGTGAGCGATGTCATCGCACTTATCATTATCGTACGTGACAAAGTACATGAAATAGCCGTTTTCCTCGATAAACAGGGCATCTTCCAGCTTCAGCGCTTCGTCGGGAGCATAGTCCTCAAAATCGCTGTGCCTGCGGTCTACACGGGCTTTTGCGGCTGTGACCGTGTCATCGGGAGCGTCCTTCATGATGAACAGCTCATCAGCGAATCCGCCGCTGCCGCATATATACATAGCCCAGTCGGTACCTTCGGGGACAGCCGTGTCTATATACATAGACAGGCTGTCGGCATCTACCTTGACCATAGACGGGAATTCCATCTCTGACATGATCCGCTGGCATACATCGTCGCAGGTATAAGAGACTATTTCGGCGACGGTCACCGCAGCAGGAGCCTCAGTTTCTTCGGCAGGCGCCGCTTCAGTTTCAGCTTCAGCTGCTGCCTCTGTGGTCTGAGCAGCTGTGGTCTCCTGCGTCTTGAGTATGGTCTCCGACGGAGTGCCGGACGTACTGTCAGCCTGTACTGAGCATGAGCATAAAAGTACTGCAGCTGCAGTCAAGATCCATTTCTTCATTTTGTTGTTCCCCCTTGAGTTTCTTTGTCTTTATCTTTCTTTTATCGCAGTATGTGTGCGTATCATCTCGAATATGGCTTTATATGCCTGTTCGGTGAGCCCGTTCCTGTCTGAATAGGATGAACGGAGCCTCCCGTCGCTGCCCTTGAGATAGGTGTTCTCATCTATGTAGTATATGTTTTGTTCGTTACACAGATCCAGCAGCATGGAGTTGAGCGTATCCACATCGGCGTTGTCGCCCTTAGAACCTGCCGGGAGCGGCAGCACCGACACTATGTATATATCCGTCTTGGACAGGGAGCGGATCTTCTTGAGGAGCTTCGCGGTATCCCCGATGAACGCATCTCTTGCCGAGCTGTCTGATATGTCGCTCGGAGAGAAGAGGAGATATATGGATGACCATGTTTTGTCCTTTATGGCATCTGAGAGGTCTGTGTCCTCGTTTATCACCAGTACATGCTCATGATCGGTGAGCCCGTAGGTGTATATCCCAGTGATAAAGGGATCGCCTGCGAACAGCGCGTTCTGCATATACCCGTCCTCGGCGCGTCCCGAGAGAGGGACGGGGTTTATAACGGGGATCTCAGGCGCCACCACCTGCTCAGCCTGTTCGGATACCACCGTTATCACCTTGGGCACACCTGTATCCTTCATGAGAGGGTCGCCCTCCTCGCCCCGCATATACATCACAAAGCAGCCTACGAAGCTGGCAATGACGAAGAGAAACACGAATGACAGCCTGAATCTGAGGGCAGGCTTTTGCTTTCCGTATCGCATATCCATCCCTCCCATCATAGACATTATACACTATTTTCTCTGATACGTCAATTCAAAAAAAACTAAAATTT
>JAFYEQ010000130.1 GCA_017544185.1 Oscillospiraceae bacterium | reverse complement strand
TGAAGGCAGTAAAGACCTCCATACGTGATATCATATTCGAGAACCGCGACAGCGAGTATCGGCTGTCTCTGCCGAAGACCATAGTGGGCGCGGTATTTATAGCAGCCGGACTGGTACTGGGCTTTGCCTTCAAAGATCTGTACCTGTCGAGCCTTGCTGTACTGCTGCTCATAGTCGGCAGCGGTCTCATGATACAGTTCATAGTCCGCAAGATCACATGGGCACTGGCAAAGTTCTTCGGAAAGAGGGGCATGCCCGTAGCGGAGCTGGCTGCCACCGAGACGGGATCTAAGAAGCCCAACTCGGGCAATGCGGTACTGGCTGTATCTGCAGTAGCAGCAGCTACTGCCATATCGATCATGGCCAGCTCCATACTGACAGCGCTCGAGAGCCCCGTATACGATACAGACATAGTCATAAGCGAAGCATCTCTCAAGACCGACAAGTACGACTATATCGAGGAGACCGAGGGCGTCGATGATATCGAGTATCTCTATCGGGTCAGCGACAATGTCTCCTATGATGAGAGCGTGAGCTTCAACCCCTTTGAGGTATTGTCCCTTCCCGACAGCACCGCCTACAAGGCAGTGGGAGAGCTTCCCAATGAGCTCGGCAAGACAGAGTTCATCGCGGACCGTCCCGCCGCCGATAAGATGGGGATCGGTGTGGGAGACAGCATCACGCTCACGTTCCACTCCGACGGCATATTCCCCATAAAGAAAGAGCTCACTCTCACCAAGGTGACGGATAAGACCGAGTTCGGCAGCATCGGACAGATCATAATATCCAACGATCTCTACAAGGACCTGTTCCCCGATACGGTATCGGCGATGCTTATACGCTCCTCCGATCCCGCGTCTCTGAAAGCGGCGCTGGAGCCCACCTTCACCAAGGGCGAGAAGGTACAGACCATGGCGGAATATGATGAGGAGTCCAAGCAGGATAGCAATGTCCTTACAGGCGGTATGCTGGGCGTGATGATCGCATCGGTGGTGCTGACCCTTATCGGTATCTCCGGCAATCAGGTGATAGGCTTCGCCGCCCGCAAGAAGGAGTATGCTATGCTCCACTCCTGCGCATGCTCCCGCTCAAAGATCATACGCATGATACTCATAGAGAACGCATTGCTCTTCGGCATATCCTGCCTGATGGCTGCTGTTATATGCATACCTGTATCAGCGCTGATATCCAGGATATTCATACTGTCGCAGATGGGGATATACGTAGATCTTGAATTCTCTGCGCTGTTCGGATGCATACTGATCCTCTGGATCATAACTATGCTGACGTCACTGACACCGATAAAGAGCCTTAAAAAAATGAATACCGCGATGGAACTCAAATACGAGTAAAGGAGACCATATGGCACCGATAATGAAAGTAGAGCATGTCAGCAAGACATTCGGCACAGGAGAGGCTGAGACAAAGGTACTTACCGACGTGTCTCTGGAGATAGAGAAGGGCGAGTTCGCATCGCTCATGGGAGAATCCGGCAGCGGCAAGTCCACGCTGCTGTACCTCATAGGCGGGCTGGACACCCAGTACGAGGGCAATATCTATATCGACGGCACATTGATGACGGGTATGAAGGAGGCGGAGATGTCCGCTCTGCGCCTTGCAAAGATCGGCTTCGTGTTCCAGTTCTACAACCTGATACAGAACCTGTCCGTGGAGGACAATATACTTCTCCCGATCAAGATGGCGGGCAAGAACGTGCCCGGCTATCGCGAGAAGCTGGAAGAGATACTCGATATCACGGGGCTCACCGCAAAACGCAAGTCCAAGCCCTCCCAGCTCTCGGGCGGTCAGCAGCAGAGAGTATCCATAGCAAGGGCAGTGCTCTCCGAGCCTGATATACTCTTGGCTGACGAGCCTACGGGAAATCTGGATACAAAGTCCACCGCCGAGATCATGGAGCTGTTCAAGCGCATCAATGAGGAGAAGAAGATGACCCTCCTGCAGGGGACCCACTCCCCTGATACGGCTACATACGGCGGACGCATCATCCGTCTGGACAGCGGCAAGCTGGTAGGCTGATAGGCGATGGCATGATCTCGGGGACTTTTATAGCACAACAAGAGCACCGTGTGAAAACAAGGTGCTCTTGTTTTTTATCATCGTTTACGTTTATATTTGGTCGATCTATACAAATATCAGCTCTCTGATTGTAAAATATATAGAATATTTGTTTTTTCAGGTGCAAATTTCGCATATTCGCTTGACAAATGTTACATAATGGTATATAATACAGGTAGTATAAAACGAATATAACTTATTTGTTATGACGCATAACAAAGGCAAAGCACGGGAAATCGTGTGACGCAAAGCTATAGGGCCTGAAATGGCAGCCAGTTGCAGAATTGAATCGACATCAGTGCTTGTTATCCATAATGATCTCAAGTGTGATAGGCTTACATTTCCGCTCCTGGTTTTGCACAAGGGGGCGGGATTTTGGTTTTATCCGCTTCCTCCCGGAGATGCTCGCAAAGCATCACGAACACAGATCTGGAAAACAGATCAAAAGGAAGTTTTATAGGAGTTGATCATTATGACAAGAACAAGGAATATGCTGCTCAAGGCTTTTACGCTGATCGAGCTCGTAGTCGTTATAGCTATCATCGGTATACTTTCAATGATCCTTATCCCGGCGATCGTTGGTCATACAAGAGAGGCAAGGATCAACGCTGCGATCACAGATGCGCGCGTCATAAAGCAGGCTGTAGAGTTCTCACTGGTAAATCACCTGGCGATATCCGACAAGGATGCCTCACCTGCTTTCAACAAGATCCTCTATCTCGATCAGAACAAGGATAAGAGCAAGAGAGAGTATGAGGTAGTAGGAGCTTTCACAAGCTACAGCTGGTATGTGTACAGAAAGAATTCAAGTGCCAGCGGCTCTCAGGATATAGATAAGGTCATCGCAGGCGCTCTGGATGATTCGTTCTCCGAGCAGTGGAAGACAGGCAAAAGAGCCGTCAATCCCATGAAGTACAACAGCGACAGCAATAATTGCGCAAAGTATCTGAAGGATAACGATACCAATTTCGGGATAGTCGTTGTGTATGATACGATCGGATCTGTACGAATGATGCAGCTGTACAGAAAGGGCGTTCTGGTAACATACGTCAATGGTGAGTTCCTTGCAAATTCTTCTCCTAATGCACACTTCGTCGGTGAGGGCACATGGAACACCATCTATGCAGACAGCGACAACCATAGAGAAGCTCCTGAGGCATATTGTCAGATCAGCCTGAAGAACGGTCAGATAGGAGAGGACGGAAAGAACAAGGGTTGGTATTGATCGATGATGCTATCTCAGACGACTTGAAGACCATAAACAACTATACAAGACGACAGCCCGCATTACGCGGGCTGTTTTTTTATAGGGAAAGTGAGAACGAGATCGGCTCACGTCCTTTAGGGAAACAATGAATAATACAGGATCGGCGGGGGCAAGCCCCCGCCCTACGAGATAGTCGCCGATAAGAATACCGAAAACCACATTTATCCAATGTTTCCCAGATCTCCGATCTCTTTATAGACGATCCCGTCTTTGCCCCATCTTACGACGGGAACATATCCCATATCCATATACCACCGCGGGATGTGGGTATAGTGTATCCATGAGATATGGCAGCCGTCATCCCGCAGGATCGGCGCGGCACGTCTGACCATCGCACTGCCTATCCCCCTGCGGCGGTACTCGGGCACAGTGCCCACGCATCCGGGGCCGCCGATGCGTATGCCATCCACGGTGCCGAACTCGCTCAGGAAGCAGAAGGATGCGATATCGTCTCCGTCAAAGCCGCAGAATATACGTCCCCCTTCGGCGAACCACTTCACCCAGTCGGGATCTACCTTCTCTACGGCTCTGCACAGCTTACCTATATCACCGTCGTATAGACCGAAGGTGATCCCCTCGGGGATATCCGTGGCGGTACTGTCATCGCAGCTGTCAAGGCGCAGTACCAGCTCGGTATATATCTCCCCCGTGGGGATCTCTCTGACATAGGGCCTGTCGAAGAAGCCCGGGAACAGTGTAAGGAACATATCCTCGTATATCATATCCGCCATCTCCCGTCAAAATGACTTCGCAAGGGATACATGCCCCTCCAGCGCATGGAAGCCACATTTCTCATAGAAGCGGAACGCGGGCACGTCTGCGCCTGTCTGGAGGAACATGGCCTTTAGACCGCGCTCCCTGATGATGCGCTCTATCTCCTGCATGAACACAGAGCCCAGTCCCCTGCCGCGGTACTCTGCCAGCAGACCGAACTCGTCTATATAGTACTCCGTCCCCTTGTACCAGTGCTTTATGCTGCCGATCGACAGGCCTGCCAGTTCTCCGTCCTCGAAGAGCCCGAAGGTCAGGGAATTGGCGTTACCAGCCAGATCTCTTATATATGCATCCAGCTGATCGTCATCGCTCCAGTCGTCGCACCAGGGCTCCTTGGAGAATATCTCGCGGAACACGTGCTTTATCTGCTCGAAGCTGTCTGCTCCCAGCTGTCTTACTTCTGTCATATCTGTCCTCTCCTGCTCGGTGATATCATATGATCTCGGCGAACACGCCGTCCATGGCTGCTATGAATGCCTTATGCACCACGGGGGCGGGTATGGTCTCTCCGCCGATCTGAAGATCCATAGTAGCACATGCATCCGCCGCCAGCTTGACACTGTAGCCGTGATCCATAGCTGCTCTGACTGTGGTATCTACGCACATATGGGTCATCATACCGCATACTATCAGTGTATCCACCGACAGCGACTTCAGGTGCTCATCCAGATCCGTCTCCAGAAAGCTGTTAGGGTACCGCTTCACGATCACCTTGTCCCCCGGGAGCGGCGCTATGCGCTCGGAGATCTCAGAGCCCCATGTGCCTTCAAGGAAGAAGGTGTCGCCGGGCTCGTTGAAATGGCGTATATATATCACGGGTCTGCCCACAGCCCTGCTCTCTTCTATCAGACGGCGTATATGCTCCTCAGCCTTATAGGGCTCATACAGCTCGTTGGTGCCACCGGGGAAATAATCGTTCTGTACGTCTATGACGATCAGTGCCTCTTTCATGATATGTACCTCGCTATATCGTCTCTCTGCCGATGACCTTATGGCATCAGCCCGATAATGATCACTATGGTATTATACCACAAGTCCGACAAAAATACAATAGCAATATGACGCCCCTATATATCATATGTCAGATCTCACAAAATTTCACTGCGGCTATTGACAAACGCATCGGTCTATGTTATAATTGTCCTTGTCACAAATACAAATGTCTATCCCATGCGGACATATGGAGCTAAGATGGATACTAACAAGACGAGCTATGCGGTGGTACGTGCCGACGTGCTGCCTGAGGTAGTACTGCGTGTGATGGAGGCAAAGCGCATAATAGCGCAGGGCGAGGAAAAGAGCCTTGCAGCGGTATGCAAGAGGGTAGGGCTATCCCGAAGCGCCTACTACAAGTACCGCGACTGCGTATTTGCCTATGAGGAGAAGCTGACCGCTGCGATGATGTCGGTATACACAGTTCTCCGCGATGAGCCGGGTGTGCTCTCGGGACTGCTGACCGCATTGTATGACAGCGGAGCCAATGTGCTCACCCTCAACCAGAGCGTCCCCGTGGACGGTGCTGCTGCCGTCACTCTTACCGTAAAGCTGGACAATACCGCCGACCGTCAGCACCTGACGGACACCATCGGTAGCGTCCCCGGAGTGGTCAGCGTAAGGCTGCTGTCGGAGGAGTGAACGAACGCGAGATATCATCGGTGCGATGTGTCCATCGCCGCCGATATCACAGATACATAGATAAGGAGAAGAAATATGTCAAAGTTTGCTGTATTAGGTCACGGAGTCGTTGGCTCCGGCACGGTGGAGCTGTTCAATATGAACAGAGAGCTGATACATCAGCGTCAGGGCATCGACCTGGAACTGGGATATATCCTGGATATACGCGATTTCCCCGGTCTCCCCTATTCCGATAAGTTCACCAAGGATATAAATGATATCCTGAACGACGATGAGGTGACGGTGGTAGCCGAGGTCATGGGCGGCGTACATCCCGCATACGACTTCGTACTGGCCTGCCTCAACAAGGGCAAGTCGGTATGTACCTCCAACAAGGAGCTGGTGGCAAAGAAGGGCGCAGAGCTCCTTCGTGCAGCCAAGGAGCATAACTGCAACTTCATGTTCGAGGCATCCACGGGCGGCGCTATACCTGTTCTCCGCCCCATGCATACCTGCCTTGCGGGAAATGAGATCACCGGCATAGCAGGCATACTCAACGGCACCACCAACTTCATACTCACCAAGATGAAGGAAGACGGCATGGGCTTCGCTGAGGCTCTGAAGCTCGCTCAGGACAACGGCTACGCCGAGAAGGATCCCACAGCCGACATCGAGGGACACGATGCCTGCCGCAAGATATGCATACTCTCCTCCCTGGCCTTCGGCAGACACATATATCCCGACTGGGTATACTGTGAGGGCATAAGCGCCATCACAGAAGAGGACACGGCCTATGCCGAGGCGTCGGGATACGCTATAAAGCTCATAGGCTCTGTAGAGCGCGTGGGTGACAAGATACTGCCCATGGTGGCTCCCCGCTTCGTGCCCGACAGCTGTGAGCTGTCGTCCGTATCCGACGTGTTCAACGCCATCATGGTCTACGGCAACGGCTTCGATCAGGTGATGTTCTACGGCAAGGGCGCAGGCAAGCTGCCCACGGCCAGCGCTGTACTGGGCGACGTGATAGACTGTGCCAAGAAGTCAGGGACGGATATGAGCCAGTACTGGGAGGACTCCGCTGACAACAGCTTCATCGCCGACTATGCTGCACATCCCGTCCGCAAGTACATACGCACGACAGGCTCCGACAAGTCTGCGATAGAGGCAAAGTTCGGCAAGGTAGACTATCTCTCCCGCCCCGATGCTCCCGCAGATGAGCTTGCGTTCATCACGCCTGCGCTCCCCGACGGCGATATCGACAGGATATCCGCAGAGCTCGGCACGGTAAAGAGCAGCATCCGCGTATACGAAGCATGATGCACAGATAAACGATAAACGGCTCAGACCTCTTGGTCTGAGCCGCTTTTTCATCACGGATCCTTGTCATCCATCATATCTATGTCTATATCCGGCGGAGCGTCGATCTCCTTGCCCACATAGCCGCCATTCTTACGGTGCTGTTTCACGCACTCGGTGAGCAGATACTCTATCTGCCCGTTCACCGAGCGGAAATCATCCTCTGCCCATGCCGCCAAGTCATTATACAGCTTTTCTGACAGGCGGAGGGGCACTTGCTTCTTTGCCATCAGTATATGCTGCCCGAGTTGACGACGGGCTGTGCGTCGTGGTTGCCGCAGAGCACTACGAGGAGATTGGATACCATAGCGGCCTTCCTCTCGTCATCCAGCTCTACTACGTTCTTCTCGCTGAGCTGCTCGAGAGCCATCTCCACCATGCCCACAGCACCGTCTACAATGAGCTTCCTTGCATCTACTACCGCGGACGCCTGCTGCCTCTGCAGCATAGCTGCGGCGATCTCGGGAGCGTATGCAAGATAGGTGATCCTTGCCTCTATGATCTCTATGCCTGCGACCTCTACTCTTTCCTGTATCTCGTCACGGATGCGCTTTGCCACGATCTCGCTGGAGCCTCTAAGGCTGCCCTCGTCTGCCACGCCGTCGCCTGTGGTGTCCACGTTGGCTGCCACGTCATAGGGGTATATGCGCACGATGTTCCTGAGCGCGGTATCGCACTGGAGGGAGAGATACTCCTTGTAGTTGTCCACCTCGAACACGGCCTTTGCCGTATCCTTCACCTTCCACATGACTGCTATGCCTATCTCTATGGGATTGCCGAGGCAGTCATTGATCTTCTGCTTGTTGTTGTTGAGGGTCATGATCTTGAGGGATATCCTCTTGTCCCCCGTGGCATGCACAGTGGCGCTGACACCGTCTGAGCTCACGCTCATGATGGGAGCGCCGTCGCCCGATACGTCTCCGGACTGTCTGAGCTTGGTGGAGGCTGCGGGGTTGAAGGCTGTGCAGAAGGGGCATACCCAGAAGAACCCGTCGCCCTTGAGAGTGCCATAGTACTTGCCAAAGAGCGTGAGCACCAGTGCCTCCTGAGGCTTGAGCACCTTGAGTCCCAGAGCCAGTATCCATCCGAAGCATACCCATGCCATAGAGATCAGCCCTATGATGATACCGCCTGCCGTTTCCGAGCTGAAGCCTATGGGGATGCCTGCCATGGCAACGATATACGAGACGATGATGAATATCAGCATACCCATGCCGTTCTTCTTTTCGGTGATGATCTTTTCTTTCATATCGATACCTCCTGTTATCACGGTCATT
>JAFYEQ010000129.1 GCA_017544185.1 Oscillospiraceae bacterium | reverse complement strand
CGTAGCTATTGAAAATCTTCGGCGTATGTGGTATAATGGTATGCGAAAGGGATGTGTCTATGAAAAACGATCTGCTCGAGAAGATAGAGGAACATGAGAAGAAGCAGCGTTCCGAGGAGCTGCACCGTGACGCGGAGAGGTCTCTGCAACAGGCCAAGGAGGACGAAGCCATCCGCCGTGAGTACGAGGAGAAGCTCCGCCGCGAGAAGCTGGAGCTGATCAAGCTCAAGCAGGGACAGATAGATGAGGAGGATATCGAGCGCGAGCCCGAGCCCGAGAAGCGCGAGTATACCCTTAAGGAGAAGATATCCAACTTCTTCTACCACTACAAGTTCCATGTGATAGCAATCGCTGTATGCGTGTTCTTTATAGTGTTCATCACCGTCGATCAGCTGCAGGCGGAGCGCCCCGACGTTCAGGCCATGTTCATAGCTGACGACTACAATATGACCTATCTGTGCGACAATATCAAGGAGTGCTGGTCCGCCTATGCTCCCGACGTGAACCACGACCGCAAGGGGCTGGCAAAGCTGTACTACGTGCCCGCGGGGTATACCGATATGGACAGCGCGTCCCTGTACCTTGCTCAGGCCGACCGTACCAAGCTGATAGGCGAGTTCCAGTCTGGCACCACTATAATGATAATAGGCAATATGAAGGCCTACGAGACGTTGGGCGTCGAGGAGGACGTATTCGTCGACGCGAGAGAGCTGTTCCCCGGGGATGAGTACGCCGAGGAGATAGGCTACCGTCTGTCAGGCACGGATTTCAAGGAGATCATCGGCTATGAGGATATGGACGACAGCGAGCTGTACGTATCCTTCCGCAAGCCTGTAAAGACCTTCGGCATGAGCGAAGAAAAGATGCAGAAGAACTTCGACGATGCCGTTGCCCTTTGGAGAGGGTATATATCCGAACACCGCAAGGCTCCCGCCACATCTGATGAATGAGAGCCGAACGACCGGAAGGAGACTGTATGAGAAAGATATTGACTGTATTATCTGTTGTCGGCATGACAGCGTTCTCGACAGCGTGTATGTCAGAGGAGATCCCCGCCGCACCGCAGGTGGCGCTGTCCCTGTCCGAGACCGCCGTGGCTGTTGTGACCGAGGCACCTGTGACTGAGGCTCCCGTGACCTTATCGGAGCCTGTTCCCGTTGAGATGGGTCAAACGGAGACTGCTCCATCGGAGACGGTAACTGTGTCCGAGACAGCTAAGACCGAGGCATCTGTGACCGAGACGGCCTATTCTCCCGCGAAGGTGGAGATGACCGACAGCGAAGATGGGTTCACCGATCTTGCTGCGATCGGCTCGTCCCGCGCCGATGCGCCTGCGTTTGAGGTGTTCAGCACCGTCACCGCCCGCGACCTGATCCCCGAGGGGGCTGTATGCTCATCCACCTTCACCTACCATATCACAAAGGTAGGCAGCTATGCTGTGAAGCTGCGCTACGAGCTCTACGGCGAGGAGCATGTGGAGAAGTTCAGCTTCAGGGGCGTGGATACTACGCCTCCGGTGCTGCTCAACGCGGGGGATATCAGCATACGCAAGGGCAATGAGTTCGACCTGAAAGACTACGTGGGCGTGGGCGACTACTACGATGACGACGTGACCATAACCTGGAGCGGCGACGTGGATACTGACACAGTGGGAAGCTACCGTGTACATGCCTATGCATCCGACTCCTCGGGAAATACCACTGACTGGAACGCCACCGTTACGGTATACGAGCCCGGCGGCGACAGCGGGTATACCCCTTCCGGCAGCTATATATCCTTCGATGACTTCGCAGAGAACTACGGGGATATGGGCGAGCTGGGCATAGATATATCTAAGTGGCAGGGCGACGAGGTGGACTTCAGGAAGCTCCGCGCTGCTGGCTGCAGCTTCGTCATGATGCGCATAGGCGCCGATACCAAGGGGATATACGAGGATATATGCTTCGACCGCAATATACGCGAGGCCAAGGCCGCAGGCCTGAAGGTGGGCGTATACTTCTATACCGACTCCGACAGCGAGAAGCGCGTGGATGAGATGTGCGACTGGATACTCGAGAAGCTGGACGGAGAGGAGCTGGATCTGCCCGTATCCTTCGACTGGGAGGAGTTCGGCCACTATCAGCGCTATCATATGAGTCTCCACAAGCTCAATGAGCTCTATGAGCAGTTCGAGGAGCGCATGAACGATGCAGGCTATGAGGCTTGCCTCTACGGCAGCAAGAACTACCTCAACAATGTATGGGACGTTGACGCCAAGACGTGGCTCGCCCATTACACCAAGCTTGGAGCCACCTCCAACTACGAGGGCGACTACTTCATGTGGCAGATGTGCAGCGACGGCCGTATCGACGGCATCTACGGCGACGTGGACTTCGACGTGCTCATAAAGTGACCGTCGGGCAGATCGTGGGGCGGGTCGCTAAGGTGACGGCAGGGGCGAATGTCCCTGCGTCCGCTCTTTCACCGCCGGTATATGTTACAAAAGGGTTACGACGGCCCCGTTATTGTCATTATGTTGTAAACAATAGGGCTGTTTTTGGTGAATATCGACATTATCTGTCATATCCAGCGAAAAATTACGTATATTATTACATCCAAAAAGACTTTTCTTTTTGAGCAAAATATGCTATAATATATAGGCTGTAAAAGGCGAGCGGTCCGTACCGTACGGATCGTATACGGATCCGTGCTGATGCACCTGCAAAAGCACATAACGATATGCCCGAGAGGACATGTCCGCGGATCCACCGGGAGGATCTTATATCTTGGATAAATTTATTATCAAGGGCGGCAGACGGCTGGAAGGCGAGGTCACCATCAGCGGCGCTAAGAACGCTGTGGTAGCTATCATCCCCGCCGTTATACTGTCCGATGAGCCCTGTGTCATCGAGAACGTCCCCGATATAAGCGACGTATCGATCTCACTGAGGATACTATACGAGATGGGAGCTAAGGTGGAAGACCTGGGCGGTGGCACCTACCGCATAGATGCCACTCAGATCACCGACCCCGTCGTACCCTACGATCTGGCACGCCATATGAGGGCGTCCTACTACTTCCTCGGCACACTGCTGGGCAAGTTCCGCAGAGCAAGAGTTGCTATGCCCGGCGGATGCAACCTGGGCGACCGTCCCATAGACCAGCATCTGAAGGCGTTCACCGCTCTGGGCGCGATGTGCCGCCGTGACAACGGCATGATAGATATATCTGCTGATATGCTCATCGGCTCGCAGATATACTTCGATACCGTTACTGTGGGCGCTACGATCAATGCCATACTGGCGTCCGTAAGGGCTACAGGCCTCACTATCATAGAGAATGCAGCCAAGGAGCCCCATATCGTAGATCTGGCCAACTTCCTCAACTCCATGGGCGCAGACATCATGGGCGCCGGTACTGATGTGATAAAGATACGCGGCGTGCGCTCCCTCAAGGGCACACAGTACGCTATCATACCCGACCAGATCGAGGCGGGCACGTATATGGTGGCAGCCGCTGCCACGAGAGGCGATGTGCTCATAAAGAACGTCATACCCAAGCACCTGGAGTCCATCACTCAGAAGCTGATGAAGATAGGCGTGAATGTAGAGGAGTTCGACGACAGCGTTCGTATCACAGTTGACGGCCCTCTGGTGAAGACATCCATCAAGACCCAGCCTCACCCGGGCTTCCCTACGGATATGCAGCCTCAGATATCCACACTGCTGTGTCTGGCTGAGGGCACGAGCATAGTCACCGAGGATATATTCAACAATCGCTTCCGCTACGTGGATGAGCTCCGCCGCATGGGCGCAGACATCTCCGTGGAAGGGCGCGTAGCCGTCATAGACGGCGTGGGCAAGCTCTACGGCGCTCCCGTCACGGCTCCCGACCTTAGAGCAGGAGCTGCACTGGTGATAGCGGGCCTGGCTGCCAGCGGCGTCACCGAGATAGATGATATATACCATATCGAGCGCGGCTATGAGAACATAGTACAGAAGCTGCAGGGACTGGGCGCTGACATAGTCAAGCGCACCGTACCGGGGCCTGCACAGCGCAAGGCCATGTGATAAGTAAGACTGCTGTGTCGTGACACAGCAGTCTTTTTAGTATGGTCGATACGTGAACGACCACTCCTTGGCTTTTTCATAGTCGGAAAAGTATCCCACCATGATACCCTTGCTCTTGATGCGGTCAAATGTCCTGCGCAGATGCTTATCGACCCCGACGAACGCGATCTTCCTGAATATCTTTTCGGTCTCCATGATAGCGGTCACTATCGTATCTGCGATACGGTCGGTGATGTCCGTCTCATCCAGATCTATTATCATAAAGGCGGATACGGAGGGTCTTGAGAAGGCTCTTATACTACTTTCTGACCTATGTATAGACGAGAAATACGTCCGAAAGCCATCGTATACGGCTTTCGGACGGAGAGATCGTCTATACATAGAGGAAGAAATAGTATCACACCATATGGTGCCGCCGTTGTAGTTCAGCTCGAAGGACTTCTTTCGTATCGCGGCCTGTTGGATAGCGTAATGCCTCCTGCTATGATACAGCGCCATGCATCGCATGGCGCTGTAGGTCTATCTGCGCTCGGCGTGGTGCCTGCGCTTGCATTCGTACATCTTCTCGTCGGCTGCCTTCATAGCGGTGTCGATGTTCTCACGGTCGGTGATGCGAAGATCTGCCCGTCCTATGCTGACGCCGATGCGGAAGGGCTCCTTGCCCGATGCGTTGACTGCCTCGGCTTCCTCGTTGACGCGGTCGATATACCTGACAGCGTCCTCACCGTCGGGTATGACGACGATGAACTCATCGCCGCCGAAGCGTGCGCATACCGCGCCCTGCCCCGCAGCCCGATGTACTATGTCAGCAGCCATTATTATAGCCTTGTCGCCTGCGTAGTGGCCGAAGGTGTCGTTGATATACTTCAGCCTGTCAAGGTCCACAGAGAACAGCGAGAAGCTGGTGGTGCCGCTCTCCGTGAGCTCTGCCATGCGCATATAGAAGCCGCGGCGGTTGTATATTCCCGTCATGGGGTCGCGCATATGCATATCCGCTACCTTGGCGTATGCCTTCTGCAGGCGTATCTTGGTCTTCAGTGTCTCGAATATCTGGTTGGTATTGCTGATGATCCTCTGAGTGAACAGGAAGTTGAAGCCCTCGCTGTCCATCGCAGCGGCCATATATCCCATACTGTTGCCCTGGTAGCTCATGGGAGCTATCAGCAGAGCGCCGTAGTCGTCGAATACAGAGTCAAGATCCGGCAGTATCTCATCGTGACGTATGGGCACATCGAACACATAGGTGTCCTCGAACTGCTCGTTGCCTTTGTTCCTGCAGTGGGCTACCATAGTCATATCCGGGTCGTGTGCGGTATCAGCGCCCGATACCTTGCGGGCATCGGCTACCGCAGAAGCGACAGTGCCCGTGGTGAGATAGTCCTCCTGCTCCTTGTCATCGTCGTCATCATGGAGCAGATCTGTCTCGATGCAGCACCATGTGGGACACTCACAGAAGAAGGGGAGCAGCTTTGCGAGCTGGTCGTAGCTGTCCAGTGACTCGGTATGTGCGCAGTATTCGAACATCCTGCGCTCGTGGCGCTCCAGATCCTTCCTGTTGACGAACAGATCCAAAAGCTTATTGACCTTCTCGCCCTCCTCTATGGGCTTACAGCCGCAGGACTGGGATATCCTCAGTGTGTAGGGTATCACGGTGAGCCGTTCGGTGACCTGTTCGCCGCTCATGAGCTGCTCCAAAAGATCCAGTGTCTTGTCGGACATGCCGTCCAGGTCGATCTCTGCGGTGGTAAGGCGGGGGAAGGTGTACTTCTCCTCCTCGATGCCGTCAAAGCCGTTGACGATCACATCTCTCGGCACGTCTATGCCCTTCTTGCGAAGATAGTTGCAGGTGGTCATAGCCTCCGTGTCGTTGACGCAGAGTATGGCGTCTGGGGGCTCCTGTCCGGATGTATAGAACTTATCCAGTACCTCCAGTGTAGGGGTCTCCCAGAAGTCGCCGTAGCCGAAGCGCTCGGGATCGAAGTCCAGGCCGTTATCAGCGAGCACCTTCTTGAACACGTTCAGCCTTTCATCGGAGAAGCTGTTGTTCTCCATGCCGCCGATGAAGTTTATGCGCTTGGGCTTATGTACCTCGACCATATGGCGCATGACCTGTTCAAAGGCCCCGCCGTAGTCGAAGGTGATGCTCACGCAGTCGGGTACGTCCCTGTCTACGCATACGAAGGGAAGGCCTGTAGCCTTTGCGTCCGCCAGCACCATCTCCCAGACATCAGTGCTCTTGATGGTCTCGGGCATGAGTATAAGACCGTCCAGCACAGGCTTTCCGATCAGCTTGAATATATTTACCTCGGCGGGGGTGTATTCTATATGATAGTAGGTAAAGTTAGTAAAGACGATGACCTTGTAGCCTCTCGCCTCAGCTTCCTTTATTATCGCCAGCATAGCATTCTGTGCGCCTGTATCATGCAGCCCCGCGCATACGATGCCTATCACCTTATGTCTTCCGCTGTGTTCTTTCATATCCCGATCACCTTAAGTGTCTGATGCCCATATAGACCTACACGGTAATGATATCATATTTTCCCGCCATTGTCAAGTTCTACAAAATACATTTTACAAAAACGAAATATATTGTGTATATAGGACAGCGGGGCAGCAACTCCGCTCTTGACTCCCCCATAACTCCCGGCTAGATCGGCTCTATATCCTATCACCTGCGATGACCGACTTCAGCAGACGGGCGTAGGTCCGGGGGCGCTTGATCTGCAGCAGGCAGTGGGCGTATCCTCTCACGTCCCGGTATACAGCCCCGGGGTATGCCTTCTTCAGACGCGGCTTCGACTGACGTGCAGGCTCATCGAGGGAGAAGAAGAACACCATGGATCTCTGCTCCTCTTCTGTGAAGTCGGGGAGGGCACAGTCATAGCATACCTTTACCATGCCGTCCACCGTCCTGTTGGTGAAGGTACGGCGCTCGGATACGATGGATCTGAGCATGGGCTCGAACTGGGAGAGCTTGTCCTTTGTGATGAACTTCACGAGCCTGTTCTTGGTCAGCCTGTCGTAGGCTCTGTCGGGATCGTCGTTCAGTATCTTGACCAGCCTCCTGAAGGTCAGCCTCATGAAGTATCTCTTTATGGGATGGAAGCAGAAGAAGGGGCCGCCGTCGAAGAAGCATCTGCCTACGGCGATGCCTTCCTTCCTGCATCTGTCACGCACCGCCAGCGCCACCTCTGCACCCATGGAGCTGCCCTGTATCAGTGCAAGGGAGGTGATCCCTTCGCTCCTGAGATACGCCGTGATCTTCGCTGCCTCCTCCTCGACACATACAAGGTCGGTGCCGTCGTTACCGTGGCCGTCGAGAGTGGGACTGATCACATAGAAGCTGTCGGACAGGTACCTGCCGAAGCCGAGGTTATCCTTCCCCGTGCAGAGCATCCCGTGTATCAGGAGAACGGCAGGTGAGCTCTTATCGCCCATAGTGATATACTGCATATATACCTCCATATCTCACAGGGTACGGTATGACCCGTGCCCTGCATATCACATCTTGACTATACTTACCAGTGTGGCCACCGTGAGATACCCGAGTATCAGCAGCATGGGCACCGATGTGAAGCAGGGCTTCCAGGTGCGCTGTGTGCAGTACTCGTTCTTCCCGAAGAGCACGCCGCGCTTTGAGCGGAAGGACACGATCCGTATCCCTGACCATATCAGCGCTCCGAAACGCAGCAGCATATTGATGCCCATGAATACGAACACCGGCGTGAATGCGGTGAACAATGTCATCATGTCTTCCATGTTGCCGCTCTTGGATATGTCCATCAGCTTCTGCATATCCATGCCCTCCCTCATGATCATGAGTATCGCCGACAGAGAGTTATTGAGCACATGGAGGAATATGGACGGCAGTATAGAGCCCGTGCGTATCACCATCACGGCTGATACGATACCGATCACTATGGCGGGGAAGCACTGCGCGAAGCGCATATGCATCAGTCCGAACATGACCGACGACATTATCACGGCGAACACGTTGCCGTACTTGCGAAGCCCTGCCAGCATGACCCCTCTGAAGATCAGCTCCTCCATGATGGGACCCAGCAGACACACATAGGAATACTCCAGCATCTTCAGCCACAGGGGGCCCTGCAGCGAGAACAAGTTCACCGTATCCGCCGCGTCCTGCGCGTCCTTGCCCATTACTATGCCTACTATGCCCGACACGAGGACCACCGCTAAAGATCCTATCACAGGCAGGCCCATACCGAAGGCGGTCATATCCAGCAGATCCTTCCCGTTGAAGCCGCGCACATTGAAGTACTTCTTAAGGTCCACCTTCGTTATCGCCAGACCTACGCACAGCGCGGCTATATCCGCCACGAATGGGAAAAAGTAGGAGTATATCGCAGTCATCACCGCATTATTGCGGACAGCTTCACGTCCCGCGGCTATCGCTTCCTTATCGAAGCCGCCGCCGATCATGCCGCAGGCGATACGGAGCACCAGCGTGTTCACGCCTATGAATATGCCTATCAGTACTATGAGTATCACGGCGATGCCCGAATAATATCGTCTGAGCTGCCGCATCTCATCTTTAGTCGGAGCCATATGACCTCCTTAGAATAATTAGGAGTTATGAATTAGGAGTTAGGAGTTATGGGAGAGTTGAGAGTTGAGAGTGGAGAGTTGAGATAACGGGAACGGCGATCCTGTAGGGACAGACGGTCTCCTGCGGAGCCCTCGTGTCCGCCCTATGGGATCTTCATTGGATAGTGACCGCCTCGTCCAGGAGCTTCGTGGATACGCTCATGTCGGTGACCGACGATGAGTACAGTATCGCTATGTCCTCGCCCTCGCGTACCTCGTCGCCTACGGTGCGGAGGATCTCTATGCCTGCGGTGGGGTCGATAGTATCGTTTATGGTGCGCCTGCCTGCACCCAGATACATGGCAGCCAGTCCCGTCTTCTCGGCGGCAAAGGTCGTTATCCTGCCGCTGCGGGGAGCCTTGTACCGTTCGGTATACCGAGGTACGCCCATACGGTCGGGATCTGTGAGGGCACGGGGGTCGCCGTGCTGCAGCTCTACCATATGCTCCAGCCGCTCCAGAGCGCGTCCGGAGGTCACTGCCTCTCTCGCCGCAGCCACGGCCTCGTCGCGATCAAAGCCCGCCGATACCAGCATAGCCACAGAGAGCCGTTCGCTGAGCGCCTCCACGTCGGGGGATGCAGCCTTGCCCATAAGGAGCTCTGCGGCCTCCCGCACCTCAAGGGCGTTGCCCACCATGCGTCCCAGAGGCTTGCTCATATCCGACAGCACCGCAGTACAGCCGCGGCGGTATCTCTTGGCAAGTCTTGTACATGTCTCGCCGAGGATACGCGCACCTTCGATATCCTTCATGAACGCACCGTCGCCGTATTTCACGTCCAGGACGATACCGTCCGCGCCCGTGGCCAGCTTCTTGCTCATGATGCTCGACGCGATCAGGGGTATGCTGTCCACTGTGGCCGTGACGTCACGCAGGGCGTATATCTTCCTGTCGGCGGGCACCAGCTCGTCGGTCTGCGACATCACCGCGAAGCCTGCGGCCTTTACCGTGTGTATGAACTCCTCGTGGGATATGTCCGTCACCAGTCCGGGTATGGCGCGGAGCTTGTCGATGGTGCCGCCTGTATGGCCCAGCCCCCGCCCCGACATCTTCGGGACGTATACCCCGCAAGCCGCCACTATGGGAGCGTCGATAAGGGTCATCTTGTCCCCCACGCCTCCCGTGGAATGCTTGTCCACACAGGGGCCGCCCAGCTCATCGTGCAGGTCGTAGACCTTGCCCGTGATGATCATGGAGTCGGTGAACTGTGTCAGCTCCTCGTCGGTCATCCCGTTGAAGCACACCGCCATCAGGAACGCCGCCATCTGTGCATCGGGTATATCTCCCGCAGTGTAGCCGCGGACGATGAAGTCCGTCTCCT
Source organism: Oscillospiraceae bacterium (assembly GCA_017544185.1). Lineage (GTDB taxonomy): Bacteria > Bacillota > Clostridia > Oscillospirales > Ruminococcaceae > Huintestinicola. The sequence goes on along the minus strand of JAFYEQ010000129.1, from coordinate 3,053 downwards.
CGAGGGTGAGCTCTTCGCCGCGCCGCTTTTTCATAATAAGACTATACATACGTTCCTCTAAAAAAGTGTCCCCCTACGTATGCGCGGGGGGACATAGCATTTTACCTTATGTTCGTGCCGGGGAAGTAGTATGCAAGGATCTGATCGTAGGTCATGCCCTGTCTGCCCAGGATATTAGCACCGTTCTGTGAGAGCCCCACGCCGTGGCCGTAGCCGTAGGTGGTGAATGTGAATATGCCGCTCTCCTGATCGTAGGTCACATCGAAGGCCCAGCTCTTGAGCTTGAAGTGCATAAGTCCGTCTCTGAACTTCTGCCCCTTGATGCTCACCTGTCCGTCGATGGTCATATCATTTACATACCGTCCGTCGTGATAGGACTCGATCTTTATCCAGTTGGCAGGGTCCTCCGACAGTGTTATGCCGCAGTACCCCTCGATCATACGTCTCATCTCGTCGGCAGTATAGGTAGTGACTACTCCCCAGTTGGGATCGTAAAGCTCATCTATAGGTGTCTCCACGCTTACCAGATAGCCTACATTGCCGCCCCATACATTGACTGCGGACGCTGTGGTACCTGCCGTGGATGCGGTATATACCGCCTGTGCGACTGAGTCGCCATAGTACAGACACTGACCGAACACTGCATCTACCGCCGCGATGGTAGCCTCATGCACCTCATGCTTCACCAGTACCGACGGAGTGAGCCCGTTGACATTGTGGTACTTCACATAGGAGTATGCAGCCACTGCCTGCGCCTTGAGGGCCTCCTGGCTGAAGGACGGCGACATCTCCGTTGCGCATATCATACATACCAGAGTATAGGCATCCACCTGCTGCACCTGACCGTCGAAGCGGGCGGTGAATATCTCCTCGCCAGTATGTGCCGAGGGTATCAGCCAGCCGCTGACGATGGGCTCGTCGGGATCGGGAGCCGTCGTGACGGCCTCTGTGCCGTCGGCAGTCTCCGTCACCGCAGTCTCTGCGGGAGCCTTATCGGGCTTGGGGCCCTTGTCCGGCTTCTTGTCCTTATCTTCGGGCTTGGCGCCGGGCTCGCCCTCATCGAAGGATGCGGGCTCGAAGGCGGGAGCCTCCAGCTGCAGGTCGGGGAGGGACGGCATGGTCACTGCGGGAGCGGGCTCCGTAACGGGAGGCAGAGAGCTCTGCTTCAGGAAGGAATACTCCATATAGGATGCGCTGACCGTGCCCGTGCCCAGTGACGGGTCGATGGAGTAAAGGTCTATATATGCCCTTGAGGGGGCTGTGTTGGTCACCACAGGCTCTGTCACCGTGACAGGCTCCGTATCCTGCGGCAGCTCCTCGAAGTCATCCTCGGGGAAGGCTGCTTCGTCCTCAAGATCCGGCTCCTCCTCGGGGAACTCCTCATCCGAGGGCTCGTCCTCGGGGACGTCCTCTGCGGGAGCCTCCGGTACGGGGGCGGGGGTCTCGGGGATGTAGGTGTCGGGCTCTGCGGGAGCCTCTGTTACTGCGGGTACTTCTGCCAGGTCGGGCTTACGCTCCACCAGCTGCGTGAAATTGAGATAGTCGGGCTCTTCCGGAGCGTCCTCATAGGGGACGTCTGATGTCATTATCTGTGCTCCCAGTATCTCATCTTCCGAGGGCAGCAGAGGTGTCTCGTGAGCCGGTCGCAGCGGAGGCTCTGTTTCGTTCACCTGTGTGTCTGTCTGTTCCATGTCTACTGAGATCTGATTTGCGGCATTGCCGGATCCCGCGGTCATCACCGATACAGCGGCGATGCTCACCGCGGCTATCGCGGCAATGCCCGCTTTGACTGCTCTGATCTTTTTCATTACCTTGTCCTTTCTTATCCGGGGCATAGGGTGTGCAGAATGTTACCGTGATCCCTGCTCAAGAGCCGTTTCTTTATCTGTTTTCCGGCTCTATATATGATCCGCCGTTATATTTATAGTAGATGGCGGGCCATTTTATGTTGTCGTTCTTCTCAAGGCCGGTCAGATCCATATTCTCTGTGGTCTCACCGTCTCTGAGACGTCTTGCTACGATGACGAGCCTTGACTCGTCCCAGTCATACGCACAGGTGGAGAGGGTGAGGTATGCATCCTCTTCGTTGAAGTCTATGCCTGTGTGCAGGTGACTGCGCTCGTAGATCTCGTGTGCAAAGGTCTTGAAGGAATATTTCCCGTCCTTTGCGAAGTCTATATAGTTGTTGTAGTCGAACAAGTTCCCGTTGTCATGCTCGGGGAGAGCGTTGACGATGAATACCGATACTATGACGTAGGTCTCGTCTGCGTAGTTGGTGTTGAAGTATATGAACGGGTTCTCTCTCCAGTAGTAGATACTGTTGCGGTACCACTTCAGGCAGCCGAACATGGTGCCGTCCTTCTGATCGTGAGCGTAGAGCACTATATTGTCGGATCTTTCCCTGTCGCCCACCACATTGCGGTAGTCGGCAAAGCAGGTGCCGCACTGGCGCTCCTGTCCGTAGAAGTTATGGGTGAGATACCATTCATTGTCCTTGGCCTTGACCACAGGCTCATCCACGCATCCGGGGATGTTCACATATCCCACGGTGTCGGGATTGATGTCCAGCAGCGCCTGAGCCGCATCCATTATAGGACGGGGAGGCAGCGTGGTGGTAGTCTCCACGGTCGTGGTCTCGGGCAGAGTAGCCGCCGTCTGATCGGTGAACTCCTCATAGCCTATGACCTCGTTCTCCGCAGTGGTAGCAGCTGTGACGGTGGCCGTCATCTCATCGGGGGAGGGGATGGTGATCTCCGTCTGCTGTCCGCTGTGCCGTGAATTGTAAAGATCCCTGAGGTCGGTGTGGTTCTTCTTCGCCTGGAATATCTCATAGAAGTATTTGCCCAGTATCACGATGCACACGATCAGTATGACCAGTGCGATGATCTTGACAAAGGGTATATCTATCGCCGCCGCCTGTGCCTTCTTGGGGGAAGGTGCCGCATGCTTGGGCGCAGCGTGCTTTGGTGGGTCTTTTTTCATCAAAAACTCCTGCCGTTATATAGGAGATAATATCTAAGGTATGTCACGGACCGACTGCAGGGCTGCCGCCG
>JAFYEQ010000128.1 GCA_017544185.1 Oscillospiraceae bacterium | reverse complement strand
CATCGCACTTGATGTACTGCATGGTGTCATATATAGCCATACCGTCGGTGATGATACCGCCGGGGCTGTTGATGTAGAAGGATATGTCCTTATCGGGATCCTGTCCCTCAAGGAACAGCACCTGTGCTACGATAAGGCTCGCAGTGGTATGGTTCACATCCTCCGACAGTATGACGATCCTGTCATTGAGGAGGCGGGAATATATATCCATGCTGCGTTCGCCGCGGCTGGTCTGTTCTACTACATAAGGTACAAGGCTCATGATATGCTCCTCTCGGTATTGTCGGTCCTGTCTTTATATGCACATGCAGTCAGCTGCGGGTACGCCCCTCAGCTGACAGCAGTATCTCTTACTTTTCTTACTTTATGACAGCTGCGTCCTTGACCAGCTTGCCTGCCTTGCTCACGAGAACGTCCATCTTCAGGTCTGCGGGAGCAACTATGCTCATGACTCTCTCGGGAGTGATCTTGAAGCGCTCAGCGATCTTGCCAGCCTCTTCGCGTACTTCGTCGTCAGTCACCTCGATGTTCTCGTCCTTGCCGATCTTCTCGAGTGCGAGCCTGATCTTCACTGCCTTCTCTGCGCCGTCCCTGTAGGACTCTCTGAAGGTCTTCTCATCGCTGCCGGTGAAGGAGAGATACATAGGCATATCCAGACCCTGCTGGCTGAGCCTCATCTCGAAGTCCTGCACCATGCGGTCGATCTCTTTCTCGTACATCACCTCGGGGATCTCGCCCTCTACCAGCTCTACCAGCTTGTCGTAGATGCGGTTCTCGGTGATGACGTCAGCGTTCTTTGCAGCTCTCTCCTCAAGGGTCTTGCGGAGGTCTGCCTTGTATTCGTCAAGAGTATCGAACTCGGATACGTCCATTGCGAACTCGTCATCGAGCTCGGGGAGCTCGAGAGCCTTGATCTCGTTGAGCTTTATGCTGAACTCAGCGGGCTTGCCTGCCAGCTCTTCCATCTGATAGTTCTCGGGGAACACTACATTGATGGTGAACTCTTCGCCGGTGCTGTGGCCTATGATCTGATCCTCGAAGCCGGGGATGAAGGAACCGGAGCCCAGCTTGAGGTCGAAGCCGTCCTCAGCGCCGCCGTCGAACGCCTTGCCATCCATGAAGCCCTTGAAGTCGATGTTTACGGTATCGCCGTCCTGTGCAGCTCTGTCGTCTACGGTCACGAGCCTGCCGTTCTTCTCACGCTGACGCTGGATCTCATTGTCCACGTCCTCGTCGGAGACCTCACGCTCAGCCTTTTCTACCTCGATGCCCTTATAATCGCCGAGGGTGATCTCAGGCTTTACTGTGCATACAGCCTTGTATACTACGCCGTTCTCCTTGGAGATGGAGATGACATCGAGCACGGGAGTATCCACCAGGTCGAGGCCCTCTTCCATGAGAACGGGGGTAACTACCTGCTGTACCATATCGTTGATGGCATCATCGTAGAAGCATGTCTCGCCGTAGAGCTTCTCTACCATCTTTCTGGTAGCCTTGCCCTTACGGAAGCCGGGCACCTGTATACGCTTGCGCTGCTTGAGGTATACAGCCTGGATGGCTGCCTCGAACTGCTCGCCTGTGCTTTCGATCTCAAGTTCCCAGGTATTGGCACCTGTCTGGTTTTTTGACTTTAAACTCATCTATGATGACCTCCATTGTAAAATACATATGCATTGTCCACGTATACTGACGCTGTTATGCGGTGCGTGGGTATAGCAAACAAAGTCTATTATACCACATCATCCGCATAAATTCCACAGATTTTGGAGATTTTGTTTGTTTGCACAAGGAATTTTTATGCCGGAGCCATTCTTTGTGCATTATTGATAACTATAAGGGGCGAGAGATGCAACTGCTATAGTAGTTGCTAGGGGCAAGGAAAGTTTATACTAACTCCCGGCCTTGAGCCTCCAGAACGCCCAGATAGTCCGCTATCCCATCCTGGTCATTGGTCCCTATGACCATATCCGCCACAGCCTTTACCTCGGGCTGAGCGTTTCCCATCGCCACACCTGTACCGCAGAGCCGGAGCATGCCTATATCCGCCAGGTCGTCGCCGAATGCTATGATATCCCCGGGAGCGATGCCAAGAACATCGCACAGGTGCATTATAGCGCTCTCCTTCGTTATGCCTGCCTTTGTGAATTTATACCAGAAGCCGTCCGTGAAGCGTATGCAGTCACATTCGGGCAGTGCGTCACTGAGCGCTTCGGCTTTAGCATCATCCTCTATCTCGACGCAGATCTTGAGCGCCGACTTGTCAAAGCTGCTGAAGTCGTCATACGCCGCGTCGCCCCAGCTTTCCCACAGCACGTCGTGATCGGGCTCAAAGTTCATATAGTACTCGCAGTCGTCCCCCACGGTATCTACCGTGATCTTGACGTCGCCGCATATACGCCGTGCCTGCTCTATCACATGGGCGGTCTGTGCGCCATCGAAGCTCTGGCAGGACAGGATATCCCCGTTCAAAGTCACGAGAGCCCCGCCGCTGGATATGATCACATCCGGGGACAGACGATCCAGGAACTTACGTGAATTTGCTTCGCTCCGTGAGGTCGAGATACCTATCATAAAGCCCGCCTCACGGGCCCTCCCGACCGCGTCGGAAGTCCTCTCGGATACGGTCTTCCTGCTGGTGAGCAGTGTTCCGTCAAGGTCGAACAGCAGCATCTTTCTTTTCATCCTGTCACGTTCCTTTCTTATATGTTTGTATTTATCACTCTAGAGGCCGGAAGCTAGAAAAAGGGAATGGGTCATATGGACGGATGCGTGGACTGACACGCAGGTCAGCCCCTACGGACGGGACCGGGATGTTTAAAAGTTGGAATATTTCTGGTCAGCAGTTGCATCCCTTGTCCCTTGTCTCTTGTCCCTTGTCCCTAGCGAACGCATCCCTCGCTCCTTATCTCTAATAGGATATTATAAAACATCTTCCCCCGCTCATACGGAGGAAGATGATATATCAGCTGAGCTCGAACATGCCCGTGTACAGCTGATAGTACTTGCCCTTTGCTTTGATCAGCTCGTTGTGGTCGCCGCGCTCGATCACACGTCCCTGCTCGAGCACCATGATGGCGTTGGAGTTGCGGACGGTGGAGAGACGGTGAGCTATGACGAAGGTCGTGCGGCCTTCCATAAGGCTGTCCATGCCCTTCTCTATGAGAGCCTCGGTCCTGGTATCTATGGAGGAGGTAGCCTCGTCGAGTATCAGCACGGGAGGATCTGCCACAGCCGCGCGGGCGATGGCAAGGAGCTGCCTCTGGCCCTGGGACAGGTTGGCGCCGTCAGCGGTGAGCATGGTATCGTAGCCCTCGGGCAGATGACGTATGAAGGTATCCGCATTTGCCAGCTTTGCCGCAGCTATGCACTCCTCATCGGTGGCATCCAGCTTGCCGTAGCGTATATTGTCCATGACCGTGCCCGTGAACAGATGAGTGTCCTGCAGCACCATCGACAGCGAGCGTCTCAGGTCCGCCTTCTTTATCTTGTTGATATTTATGCCGTCGTAGCGTATCTTGCCATCGGCGATATCATAGAAGCGGTTTATCAGGTTCGTGATCGTGGTCTTACCGGCTCCGGTGGCTCCCACGAAGGCGATCTTGTGGCCCGGCTTCGCGAAGAGCGAGACGTCGTTCAGGACGCGCTT
>JAFYEQ010000127.1 GCA_017544185.1 Oscillospiraceae bacterium | reverse complement strand
GTATGGCTCGTCCTTCATCTTGGTGATACAGTCCACACGGGATACAGCGCATACCGATGCCAGTGCCTCGCCGCGAAAGCCCAGCGTGAGTATGGACGACAGGTCCTCCTTCACGGAGAGCTTGCTGGTGGCATGGCGCAGGAACGCGGTGGGCACATCCTCGTAGCTCATGCCGCAGCCGTTGTCGGTGATGCGCATATATGTTATGCCGCCCTGTTGTATCTCTACGGTAATGGCGGTGGCTCCGCTGTCTATGGAGTTCTCCACCAGTTCCTTTATCACAGAGCTTGGCCTCTCTATTACCTCGCCTGCTGCGATCAGCTCTGAGACCTCTTTGTCAAGAACATGTACCTTGGGCATGATCATCCTCTTCCAATATCATCACAGCTCGATATAGTACGGGCATATATCCTCATACCGACCGTCCTTCATGCGAAAGCCGCCGGGTATCGTACCGAGCTGTACAAAGCCTAAACGCTCGTACAGATGGCGGGCATGGACATTGGTCGCCACTACCGCATTGAACTGCAGTATCTTAAAGCCTGTCCTGCGGGCGCTGTCCATACAGTCGCGGACCAAACGCTCTCCGATATGCAGACCTCTGGCGTCCATGTCCACCGCGAAGCTTGCATTGCATATATGCCCGCATCTTCCGATATTATTGGGATGCAGTATATACAGCCCTCTGACAGTGCCATCATCATCGGCGACCCCGCACCAGGTCTGTCCGCCGAAGAACTTCTCGGCGCTCTCTCTATCGAGGAGCTCCTCCTGCGGGAATGCATCCCCCGACTCTACGACACAGTTCCATATGCGTATCATATCATCTATATCGTCGTGCGTGTAGCGGCGTACGATCATTCTCCCGTCTCCTTCTGTCTGCCGAATATCAACAGATCCTCTATCAGATCCTCGGGATCGAACCAGTAAGCTCTCAGCTCATCGTTCCTGCCAAGGATCCTATAATGGCATCTGAGCAGCTTTCCCGCGGCGGGCACCTTCGAGTGCCACTGCAGGCGCTGTCCGTCTACATCAAGTATATCCTCATACCACATACGGCCGCCCAGAGTAGGCGATACAGCGGTGATCTTCTTGTTCTTATGGAGAGCCACGAAGCTGTCCATATCCGCAGCGGTCTGTATATATCTCTCCGCCAGAGAGCGTATGACGTCAGCATGATGGCCCTCGGGACGGACTATATCGGGCGCCCTTCTGAAAAAGTCGGATCCGTCCATATACCCCATGGCCATCCTCGAACGTATGCTCTCCGCCGTGAAGTCCACCACTCCGCGCATACCGCCGATATCACATGTAGGCTTGATCACGGATATATCCGCCTCGGGGAAGAGCTCATACATATCCTGACAGCGCACGCTGACCCAGGACGTGACACGGTGTCCGTCGAAACGATGCTTCAGCGGGACGAGCAGTATATCCCGTGCTCCCTTGCGGTACAGCACCTCTATGGGATAGTTGTCTATGGGAGATGTCATGGAGGAATTGCCGTCCATGAACACGCTGCCGCCGATCTTCACCGGAGCGTATATCACGGGTATAGCGGAAGACGCCAGGAGCACCACGATCATCTCGCTCTCGCTCCTGTTGTTGAGACAAAAGTAGCGTCTCTTGCCCGCTCTCACATCATGGGCACATACGTACACGGGAGCGCGGTGCTTGATACGGGTGATGTCTGCCTTTTTCAGCACCTCCCGCAGCGTCTCGCGGGACATATGGAAGCCTGTATGGCACCGCTCCAGCTTGCCCACCATACCGATGGGATCTACCCACGTCCGCCAGATATGCTCCGCCAGCTCTACGTCTCCTAAAGACCATAGCACAGCGTTGAGTGCTCCCACTGACGTGCCCGAAAACATCTGTATCCCTTCAAGCGCATCATGCTCTGCCAGAGCACGCATGACGCCTACCTGGTAAGCACCGAGCCCGCCGCCGCCTGCAAGGGCGGCCGAAGTAAAATGCATAGACATCCCGGCTCCTCCATCCTCAGATCATCAGCTGATCGTAGAGCTCCTGCAGCAGCACCAGTGCCTCGCGGGGCGAATACTCATCTGGGCTGATCATCTTTAGCCTGTGTATCACGTTCTCCTCCGCCATGGTCTCGAAGGAGATCTGCTCGCGCTGCACGGGAGCCGCCTTCGGCACTTCCTCCCGCTCCATATCCGCCAGTATCTCCTTAGCACGGTCGATCACCGCATTTGGGAGCCCCGCCAGCTTCGCCACCTCTATACCGTAGCTGTCATCCGCTCCGCCCTTGACTATCTTGCGTAAGAAGCGTATGGTATCACCGCTGCGGTGTACCGCCACACTGTAGTTCTTTACGCCCTCGAGCCTGTCCGCAAGTGCGATCAGCTCATGGTAATGGGTGGCGAACATGGTCTTGCAGCCCAGTTTCTTCTTGTTGGATATATGCTCAGCCACAGCTGTAGCGATGCTTATCCCGTCGAACGTGGACGTTCCTCTTCCTACCTCGTCGAGTATCACCAGGCTCTCAGCGGTAGCGTTCTTGAGTATGTCCGCCACCTCGGTCATCTCCACCATGAACGTGGACTGACCTGCGGACAGATCGTCGGATGCGCCCACACGGGTGAATATCCTGTCCACTATGGTGATATGGGCGCTGTCTGCAGGTACGAAACAGCCTATCTGTGCCATGATCACGATCAGCGCGGTCTGGCGCATATACGTGGACTTGCCTGCCATATTCGGCCCCGTGATCACCGCCATGCGATTCTCGCCGCGGTCGAGATATACATCATTGGGGACGTACTCGCTCTGTATCATCTGCTCCACCACGGGATGCCTGCCGCCCTTTATGCTTATGACGCCGTCTATGGCGATATCTGGCTTGACATAGCGTCCTATGAGTGACACGTCCGCGAAGGAGCACAGCACGTCCAGCGCGGATACCGCTCCTGCGGTCCTCTGCACCTGCTCCAGACGCGATGCGATATGGTCGCGCACCTCAGAGAATATCTCAGACTCCAGTACGAGCACGCGCTCTGAAGCGGTGGCCATCTCCTCCTCGGTGCGTTTTAGCTCCTCGGTGATGAACCTCTCCGCATTTGCCAGGGTCTGTTTACGTATATAGTTAACAGGCACCTGCCCGTAGTTGGAACGGGTCACCTCGATATAGTATCCGAACACATGG
>JAFYEQ010000126.1 GCA_017544185.1 Oscillospiraceae bacterium | reverse complement strand
GCTTCGGCCAGCTCCTCTACGGTGTGCTTTTCGTATATCATCTTGGTGGACAGAGCGAGATCCGGGCATAGCTGTTCCAGGATCATAACGCGGATACTGTCTCCGCCAAGACTGAAAAAGTCGTCCTTTATTCCGATACGAGGAAGATCGAGGGCTTTTTCAAATGCCGTGCAGAGCTCTCTCTCGATATCGTCCCTTGGAGCGATATATTCTGCAGAAGCGGCTATCTCGGGAGCCTTGAGAGACTTTCTGTCCAGCTTTCCGTTGGCGTTCAGCGGCATGGTGTCGAGGCGGACAAAGTATGCGGGCATCATATATATCGGCAGGTTCTCGCCGATGATCTTCTTGATGTCCTCTTCCTTGACCTCAGAGTCCTTCTTCACGGTATAATAAGCAGCGATATATGTCTGACCGGCAGCACCTACAAAGGACGTTACAGCAGCGTCCGCAACGTTCTCAGTCATCCTGATGATATGCTCTATCTCGCCCGGCTCGACTCTCTGACCGTTTATCTTGATCATCCAGTCTTTACGGTTGACGTATACCAGATCGCCGTTCTCGTTCTTCTTGACAAGGTCTCCGGTCTTGTACAGGATGTCAAAGCCATCCCTGTCCTTGAAAGGATCATCGATGAAAGCAGCAGCGGTCTGTTCAGGGAGACCGTAATATCCGAGAGCAAGATGGCCGGCGATGCACAATTCACCTTCGTTTGCTTCATTCCCGTTCTCGTCGAGTATATAGAATGCTTCCTTTCCTGCGGGGCGTCCGATGGGAGTGTTCTCGTATTCCTTGTCAACGGGGAAAAACGTTATACCGCCGGCGGTCTCGCTCGAACCGTAGAAGTTTATCAGGCTGACATCGCTGCGCCATGTATTGGAAAGCTTCTCACTTCCGGTAATGATCTGCTTCAGAGCGCCGCTCGTATTGTCGATGACCTTTATCATCTTAGGCGGTATATACGATGTCGATATATCGTTCTCAGCGATGAGACGCGACATCTTCGCAGGATCCCTTAATGCGACATAAGGCACGATATATACCGGCATAGCGCCGATCATGCCTCCGAACAGGACTGTAAGTCCGGCTATGAAGCTAAGGGGCACAGGAAGGCCCAATATCTCGCCCTTCCTTTTGAAGTTCTCGCCATCGATAGCTACGTTGCCTCTGACAACTGAATCCATTATGCTGAGATGAGAATGCAGTACGCCCTTGGGTCTGCCTGTCGAACCTGAGGTATAGACCAGCAGGGAACGATCGTTGCCCTCGGGGAAGCAGATGTCTTGTATCGAAGGCTCGTCATCGATATCTTCAAAGAACGCATCGGTGATCCTGACCTTTGCGTGACAGTCATTGGCGATATATTCCAGACGGTCGGCGGGATATGTACTGTCAAGGGCGGCAAACGCAGCACCTACCATCCATGTGCCCATGGTAGCAGCGACATAGTATCTGCTCCTGGGGAGCTCGATGGTCACGAAGTCGCCTTTGCCCACATCCATGCGGGAAAGCTTATGGGCTGCCTTTTTGGAGAGCTCCATCAGCTCACTGTAAGTGACCCTTTCGTTATCGCTCAACACCGCAAGGTCGTCAGGGAACTTTTCTGCGATCTTCATCAATTCTTCTAAAAGCATATGTACCTCCTGTACAGGATCGATGGTGTACGATCGGAAACTTTAGTGCGATTATACTATATTTTAGCATATTTGTCAAGCAAAAATGAATAATATGTTGTTAAAAAGTACTATGCATAGACGAAAGCGCTGAAGGTGTTTTGTCGAAAACGAGATCGGCATATGAGCGTGATATCTATATCTGGTCTTTGAGCTGTATGTGACGATCATACAAATGTTTCTGTGATGAGAGACAAGATCTTGTAGGATATGTGCTTGACATATGTGCTTGAATGTGATATGATGATGATACGTTGAGTGAGAGAGGTGAGAGGATGAAGGAATGATCCACTTTTTTGATGCAAATAACGTGTGCGGTATGTGTTCACACATGCTGCTTTGTTGTGTTGCCAAAAGTGGATGATGTACTTCAGACCTCATGTATACAGCGGGGGCAGTGTGCCCACGCCTTAGATGTCTGAGCATTATGGGACTGTTTGGCTGCAAACGGTCTCTTTTCTTTTGGTCAACATCCAAAGGAGGTATGCTTATGTCTCAGATAAGAGCAGATCATTTGACATTCGGATATGACGGGTCGGCGGGGAACGTGTTCGAGGACGCGTGCTTCACGCTGGATACCGACTGGAAGCTGGGTCTCATCGGCAGGAACGGAAAGGGCAAGACGACGCTCTTGCGTCTGCTGACAGGAGAGCTCAAGGGGCAGGGAACGCTTAACATATCTGTCCCTGTGGGCTATTTCCCCTATGATATAACACCGGAGCAGATGCACATGTGTGCCTCGGGCTTCTTAGACGACCTTCGCGAGGGATGCGAACTGTGGCGGGTGGTATGCGAGCTGTCACAGCTGCAGGAGGATGAAGAGATACTCTACCGTCCCTTCGATACGCTCAGCTTCGGGCAGCGTACAAAAGTGCTGCTGGCGGTGCTGTTCGCAGGGGACGGCGGTTTCCTGCTGATAGATGAGCCTACGAACCATCTGGATCTGCAGGCGCGGGAGAACGTGAAGGAGTATCTGGCAGCAAAGAGCGGATATATCCTCGTATCCCACGACCGCGACCTATTGGACGCATGCACGGATCATATCCTTGTGCTGAACAGGAAGACGATCATGGTACAGAACGGGAACTTCTCATGCTGGCAGGAGGAGCAGGAGCACCGTGACAGCTTTGCCAAAGCGGAGAACGAGAAGCACCGAAAGCAGATCAGAAAGCTCCGTCAGGCGGCGAAGCGGGCTTCGGACTGGGCAGACAAGAACGAGCGCACAAAGATAGGCTTCGACCCGATCAAGGAGCATGACAGGTGTATCAGTTCACGTTCGTTCATAGGGGCGAAGACCAAGAAGATGCAGAGCCGTGTGAAGAACACGGAGAAGCGCATAGAGCGGGAGATCGGAGAGCAGGAGGGCCTGCTGCAGGACATAGAAGAGGTGGCCGCGCTGAAGATGTCACCGCTCATACATCACAAGAACACGCTGGTCTCGGTGCGGGGATGTACTCTTCGGTACGAGGGCGCGGAGCCCATAACGGAAGAGTTCGATATGGAGGTCGCGCAGGGTGAGCGGATAGCTCTTCACGGTGCCAACGG
>JAFYEQ010000125.1 GCA_017544185.1 Oscillospiraceae bacterium | reverse complement strand
TGTGTTCGGGGAGCACACACAGGTTATTGAGCTCGCATATACCATCCTCCTGCATCAGCAGTGAATAGTACCCTGCAATGCTCCCGTCGTCGAGATAATATGCCGCCATATACCTGTCTTCGGCATCGAGCTGATGATACAGCCTGTCCTCGGTAGTGGCGAACGCCGTGGAGCGCGGCGCGTTCTCGGGCGTAAGGCCCAGATCCTCCGCCACCGTCATGAAGCTGTCCCGTATCACCCTGACACATTCGGGTATATCAGATCTGTCTATCCTGTGTATCATATCATCTTGCTCCTTCAGTATGATCTCGCTCTTCGTGATGACGAAGCCTTCCCGCCGGTACATACGCACCGCACCCTCGTTCCACGCCGCCACATGGAGCACGATCTCATCGTAGCCCCGTGAACGTATGCAGTCCATGGCCCACAGCAGCAGCTCCCGACCGTAGCCGCGCCTGAGATGCGTCTCGCTTACGAACAGGTCGTCGATCTCGTTGCCGTAGCACGCCACAGACCCGATGAGCTCCTCCCCGTCGGTAAGGACGTATATGTCCTCCGCCTTGTCGGGGAGCTCTCCATCGTCGGTATACCAGTCGAAGGGGGCTATGCCCAGCGCCTCCCGCATGGGACGGAAGGCGGCGTTGTACGACCGCTTGTATTCGGCTATACGTCCCGCATCCAGCGGGACGGGACTTATGGCCGATGCGGGTATATCATCCGTGCCACGCCGCATCTCGTACACCTTGAACATATCCTGTCCCCCTGTCATTTGATGTGTATCCGTGATCGCGCACTGGTCGCCCGTGAGCGCGATGTATATATCCTTCGTGCCGTCCTTGATCGTGGTGATGCACTTGATGTACAGCCCCAGATCGTTGGTATACGTGGATATCCACAGGTCGCCGTATTTGCCCTCCATTACGCATCTTACACGGGTATCGCCGATATAGTCGCCCAGCTCGTTCTTCACGGGTATATAGGCGGTATTGGTGATCTGCAGTCCCGTATCTGTGCCTATGTACAGTCTGCCGTCGTGTTTGCAGGTGGAATTGACCGCCTTGGGCTCAAGACCGGCATAGGATCATCCTGTATACATATCCGGCTCTTGCGTCAGATCTTATGTCCTTCCTCAGCTCATCTCCCATGTGTCGGTAAATACGATACCATGATAGCATATTTTGATGAAAAGATCAAGGGATATAGAGAAAAGGATCATAAATATGTCAAAGTGCGATACGATATGATCTGTCAGGGACAGCCGCCCGTCCTTCCGTAGTCAGCTCTGAGCAGTGCCTTGCCGTTGGGGAGGGGCTCCGAAGCGGTATATATGCGCCTGTACCCAATATCCGCCATAGCTTTGGTGAGGGTATCCTCACCGATCTGATGATGCACCTCGTCGAGCCTGTCGAAGGCGTGGAGATAGGGCGAGTCGGATACCCAGCCCTCCTCGTCGGTGTTTACCTGTATGATACATGACACATATCCCGGGGACACGCGGCTCACAGTGGCCTTGAACGCATCGAAGCCTATATACTCTATCAGCAGATCTGCTATGAGGAGCCCTGCCGTGGGCAGTACCGACGTATCATCCGTAAGGTCTGCGCGGATGCACTCCAGCACCCCGTTAAGCGCTGGATAACGATCCTTCACCGCACGAAGATACTCTGCGTTTATGTCCACGCCGTAGACCTTGCGGTACTTTGCCGTGTCGATATGCCCGAGCCCGTTGCCGCCTGCTACACCGAGGATCATGACGGTATCTGCGGGGTACGCCCCGAGCTGATCTTTCATCATGCTGTCCAGCGTCTGCAGCTGCCTGACGCTGTCAAGGCTCATATGCTGCTCATAATCGGACAGCGATATCTCTTCCCACGGATGCATATCTCACCTCTGAAAAGGCCTGTTGAAGGAGGCTATCTCTGTAAGGTTCCCCTCGGGGTCTGCGATATAACAGGTGCGCTGTCCCCAGGGCTCGGTGGTGGGCTCCAGCACGGACACCGCGCCCTTGGCAATAACGTCTGCATAGGCGGCGTCCACCTCCTCGAAGGTGTCCACGTACAGTGCTATCTCACTGTGGCCGTTCAATCCCTTTACATATTCATACTTCCTGTCAGTCATCTTCTCGAAGTCCCTCCTGCCGTACAGCAGGAACAAGGTGCCGTCCTTGATCAGATACACATTGTTCGTATCCTCGCCCTCTTTGATCTCAAATCCCAGCACGTCCCTGTAGAAGCGCACCATAGCGCCCATATCCTCTACCAACAGTCCAAAGCCGTCAAGTCTCATGGTATCTCCTTTCATCGTATGGGGTGGCGTATCACCGTCTTCAGCTTATCGGGAGCCGTCCGTCTCGCATCGGACAGATAGATCTCGTGATGATACCTGCTGTCGGTGATGTCCAGCTCATATCCCCGATCCATCATATACTTATGCATGAGCTCCACCGTGGCGGGCTCATCGTCGTAGGGGCCTATATGCATACATTGCACGCACAGACCCTCGTCGTAGGACATATACTCAGCCGCGGAGAAGTCCCCGCCCTTCTTGCGGGACGCTTCCTCCACCGCCCAGTCGAAGTCGTCCTTTGTGACAAAGTCGGGGAGCCGTATCAGCGATATCCACCGAAAGCCCTCCTTGTGGGCATAGTCTACACCTGTCATGCCCTCCTGCCACCAGAAGCCCTCCAGCGGCGGCACCACGTAGTCGTAGTAGCCCTCGATCTGCCTGTCCCCCTTCTTGCTCATCTTGATCGTGAAGGCGATGCCGTAGAGGATACCGATGGCCCTTTGGTACTCACCGTCCTCCACATTGGGGTCGCCCTGTCCGCGGACCGCGATATACCTCATGGGAGGCACTGTTACGATGGTAGGCGTCTTCGGGGGCATGTAATATTCCTTGTACTCCTTCTTGAAGTCGAACGGCATCACTGTCTCTCCTTCCGATAGGTCATATCCCTCATGTCCCATGTCCTGATATACGGCACGCCGTCCTCGTATACCCACGATCTCACGAGGGAGGGCGTTATCTCCAGCACCCGCTCCTCGGGTATATGCGCCCAGCGTTTGACCGCATCGGGGTATGCCCTGTCCATGGCTGCCAGAAAGCCACTGACGGTATAGGGCGCACCCAGGATCCGGCACTCGCCCTCTACGGATATATTGGACCAGCACAGGGACACATTGTGGTTCTTACGGATCTGAGCACACTTCATATAGTCCATATTCGTCTGGCACCAGAGCTTCCCATCGTATATCACCACGCTCATACTGCGGGATGTGACCCTGCCGTCGGCACAGGTGGAGAGCACCATGATCCTGCTGCTGCCCAGCTCTTCCCATAATGTATCGAACTCGTTCATCTCTTTTTCCTCTTAGGCTCGGGGAGCTGGTCGTACATGGCGTCTATGAGCTGTACGAGCCGCTCCTTATCGTCTACGTCTTCTACCATCAGCATCTCTTTGGCTCCCTCATATGGCAGCTCCATGGGCGCATCGGGCATCAGCGCC
>JAFYEQ010000124.1 GCA_017544185.1 Oscillospiraceae bacterium | reverse complement strand
TTCTTCTCCTCGGAGAGCACCTTCTGTGCCTCCTCGAAGCAGTCGATGTAGTAGTAGTTGCCGTTGCCTTCCTTGGCGAGGGCTTCCATCTTGTTGTCCTTGATGTTCTCTGTGCCAAAGCCCAGTATAGTCAGATAGATACCGCTCTCAGCCTTGCCTGCGATGAACTTCTCCAGCTCGTCCTTGTCGGATATGCCCACGTTGAGGTCGCCGTCGGTAGCCATGATGACGCGGTTGTTGGCGCCCTTCTTGAAGTACTTCTTGGCGATGTCGTATGCCATGTTTATGCCCTGCTCGCCGTTGGTGGAGCCGTCGGCCTCCAGCATGGAGGTAAGGGTCTTCACGGTGTTGGTCTGGTTCCCCTTGGCACCTGCGAGCACGATCCTCTCCTCACCGGAGTATACCACCATGGATATGGTGTCCTTGGATGAGAGGTTGCGGGTCAGCTCATTTATCGACTCTACTACAAGAGGCAGCTTGTCCTGGGAGTACATAGAGCCGCTCACGTCTATCAGGAACACCAGGTTGGAAGCGGGTTCCTTCTCCAGCTCCTTAGCCTGTACGCCTACTCGCAGAAGCTTTGCCTTGCTGTTCCATGGGCAGTCAGACAGGGTGGTGGATACAGACAGGGTGTTGTCGGCGTCGGGAGCGGGATAGCCGTAATC
Source organism: Oscillospiraceae bacterium (assembly GCA_017544185.1). GTDB lineage: Bacteria > Bacillota > Clostridia > Oscillospirales > Ruminococcaceae > Huintestinicola. Next base: position 1,321 of record JAFYEQ010000124.1, on the reverse strand, counting down.
CAGGTAGTTTATGAACTCCTCGATGCGCACGGCATCCTCGGGTATGCTATAGTCGCCCTTGATCATGCGGCGCACATTGGCGTAGGATGCGGTGTCCACATCTGCGGAGAAGGTGGACAGGGGAGACTGAGCTGCGCTCTTGAAGCCGGACTCATCGTAGTGCTGATACTCCTCGGTATTGCCGTATATGGGTATACCGTAGGGAGCGGGAGCGCCGGACACGGCGCCTGCGTTCTTGGTACGGGCAGCGCTGGACGCATAGGATACGGAGTTGGTGGCCATCATGGGAGGTTCTGCATCTGCAGCCTCTTCCTCCTCGTATACCGCATCACCTTCAAGGTAGTCGTTGTCGTCGTATACAGGACGCATCTTCTTGGTCTTGCGGACGCTGACAGGATCGGAGAACGCGCCGCTGATCTTCTTGTCGTCATAGCTGAAGGTCATGGGGCGCACCTTGTACTGTGCGTTCTCATCCTTGATGGGGAACTCGGTCTCCAGAGTATCGTCCAGATGCTTGAACTCCTTGTCGCCCGGGTACTTAACGTATACGCTGTAGTAGAGAGCGTTGGATATGGGCTCCCATGAGAGCACACGATAGCTGTAGCTGTAGTAATAATAATATCTGTCGTCGTCGTTGGTCATGGCCTTGACTACGGGCTTAGCACGCTTGAATATGCGGTAGTCCGTGTTCTTCGGATCCGAACTGATCGGAGTGGGGAGCGACGTGAGGGATGGCTTCTCATCCGTGTCGGACCTGGCTGCAGATACGACGGCGGCGAATGCCCCTGTCAGCATCACTGCCGAAGCCATTCCTGCGATGAGCCTTTTGGTGATCTTTTTCATCTTGATACTTCCTTTCATAGATATTTTCCCTTTGAACTCTTTGTACTATCATACCACAGATCTGCGAGGATCGCAATAGCTTTGTCAAATGTTTTTCATGTGTTTCTATATGGTATACAACTATGGGACCCGATATTTTTCAAAAAATATTTTTTTATGACAAAATTTTTTGTCATTCAACTTAGAACTGGGGACATTTTTTCTTCATATCCCATTGCATTTTCTTTGCTCATGTGCTATAATGCAGAGTATGAAAGACTATAAGGGAAGCGCCGGATAGACCGATCTCATTCATATCATTACGGGACTATGCCGTAGGGTGGGGGCTTGCCCCCGCCGCTTCGGACCGTTCAGGATCTATTTAGCGTTTCCCGAGAGAATGGAGGGGGCATATGGACAGACCTGAAGATAAGGGCTTCGTCCCTTTTGACTGGAGCATGGTGAAGGACAGGGAGCCATGGCTGGAGCCCTGCGAGGA
>JAFYEQ010000123.1 GCA_017544185.1 Oscillospiraceae bacterium | reverse complement strand
TCAGGTCGTTGCCGTTGACCTTGGTTATGCGGGAGGTGTCGCCCATGTCCGCCAGCAGCGAACATCCCGACAGTCTCTCTGCATCCATGAGACCTGTCTCCTTGATCACATCCCTCACGGGTATGCGTATGAGCACGTCGGCGCCTGCGGAGCGGGCGGAATTGGTCATCCGCTTGATCAGATCCATGACCGCCGACTTTCTCTGCTCCTCGTCCATGACCTTCTCGCCCAGTATCTGCACATCCAGATCGGAGAACTCCGGGAACACGAAGCCATCACATACGATCTGTGTAAAGCCCGCATCGGCGATCTCAGTGCATATAGCACACATCAGCACGGACGCATCCCTCTCGAAGGGGGATATCCAGGGCTTGCCGCCCTTGGAAGGGTCTCCGTCGATCCACGGACTGCCGTCCGGAGAGCGATAGGCTCCCACACGGGTATCGCCGTAGCGGTTGTTGTCGGTAAGGACGGATATATACGCACAGGGAGCTATGCCCCTGTCCGAGGCAGCCTTGGCGATGGTATCCGCTGTGAGCTCAGAACGTATGGGATCGGTCACTGAGGTATACACGGTCTCTATCGACGTGCGGTAGTGGTATATGCCGCCCTCGGTCTTCATGGGAATGATGACCGCAGTGGCGCCCTCGTTCTTGGCTCTGTCGAGGGCGGATATGAGCTCCACCTCGCTCTTGGTCACGTCATCGGCGAGCATGACCGCCTTGCCTGTGTGGATATCGTCACTGTGCGGAAGAGACGCCACGGTCTCGGATACATCGGGTCCAGGCTCGGTATCGGCTGCCTTGGTCTCGGATACTGTGATCTGACCCGACGTGTCCGTCACCTCGGTGCCTGTCTGCTGGGTGCGGTCGATGTACTCGCTGATAGGCTCCATCGCGCTGTATCCCACGAACACCAGCACCGCAAGGAGCAGCACGCCGCCCACTATCTTGACGGCGTTCTCGTTCTTGCGCTTTATCCTGTAGCCCTTATGGGGCTTGAACATCTTACGTTTACGTTTTCGCATATTCACTCCATGATCATCTGTAGGACGGTGTGGACCCAAGTATGCCCACCATAGCCATCGAAATGATGCCGATCGTTATCATTACTGCGGGATAGCCCCGAAACGCCTTGGGTACCTTCTCCGAGGAGAGCACGGGATATACCGCCGAGAGCATCACAGAGGCAAGGGAGAACCCCAGCCCCGCCGACAGCCCGAAGGCGATGAACTCCGCTGCGGTCTCCTGCCCTGAGGATACCAGATAGGCAGTACCCATCACAAGGCTGTTGAATGCGGATATGTGTATGTACTTGCGTATCATCACGAACCTCTTCCTGATGAACAGCACACACAGGAACAGGGTCAAAGAGTATATCGCTCCTATCACCGTGACGTACAGCAACGGCAGCACCTCGGTCTCCACTCCGAGGCCGAAGAACTTCTGCACTGCCCATATGCACAGCGAGGACATACAGCAGAAATAAGTCACCACGGCGCATATCCTAAAGAGCTTCTGTCTGCTGGAGGCGGCGATGATGGACATACCGACGCCGAAGCCTCTTGAGAACACGAAGTTCGAGGCGAACACGCCTGTGAGTATAGATATAAGTGCGGGCATAGTCCCCTCCGAGGTCAACACAGCTTGCGGATCAGGGCGCCTATGAGCCCTATAAGGATGAAGCCTCCCGCAGGAGAGCTCAAGAGCGGCATAACTGGCGCTATGCCTATCATGTTCCCTGCCAGCTCTCCCGAAGCCAGCACCTCGCGTATCAGACCGAGAAGTATTATCGCGATGTCTGTACCGAGGATATGGAAGAACACGTCTATGATCATTTTGTCACGTTTCTTGCGGAAGAACCTGGTCTCCGACATGCTCACCATGAACTCGTCCGTGGCTATCATGGGGAGCAGCACTCCCAGC
>JAFYEQ010000122.1 GCA_017544185.1 Oscillospiraceae bacterium | reverse complement strand
TCGGCACTCTCGGCAAGGTGGCAAAGAATGCTGTCACCGGCGAGAACATCTTCCGCAACAAGTACACTGCGGTGGGAGCACCCGGCAATATCGCATTTGCTCCGCCTTTCCCCGGTGAGATACTCGCATTCGATATAAACAAGGAGAAGACCATCGTAGCTCAGAAGGGCGCATACTTTGCGAACACCCTCGGCGTAGAGTTCGACATCTTCTTCCAGAAGAAGCTGGGCGCTGGCTTCTTCGGCGGCGAAGGCTTCATCATGCAGAAGTTCAACGGCACCGGCACAGTATGGCTGACCATCGGCGGCGGCGTTGCTATCTACGATCTGGGCCCCGGCGAGTCCATGCTCATAGACACAGGCTATCTTGCTGCTATGGAGGAGACCTGCTCGGTAGACATCGAGAGGATCAAGGGCGCTGCCAACGTACTGCTGGGCGGTGAAGGCCTCTTCAATACCAAGGTGACGGGCCCCGGCAGGATCTGGCTCCAGACCATGCCTGTAAGCTCGATCGCAGGCGAGATCGGCAAATTCATCCCCACCTCTAACGGCTGATGACGACTACACAGGGCTGTGCATATGCACAGCCCTCTTTTGCCGATGATCCGGTCACGAACGCTATCTCCGAAGATCATCCCCGGCTTTCCGAAAAAAATTTTCGGGAAATTTTTTATTGTGTGAAAAAATCCCACATGTTTGTGGTATAATAGATATAGAGACAGGACAGCTGATGCTATCCTTGATATAGACCATGGATAGATGCGGCGATAGCCACACATTCCCCGACGACTGCGTCAGCAGTCGCGTCCCTAGCAACTGCGCCAGCAGTTGCATCTCTTGTCCCTGGCAACTGTGCGAACAGTTGCATCCCTTTACAGCGAAACAATGATCTGTAAGAGAAATAGTATAACACATGAAAGGATGATATACATGGCAGGTAAGAAGGATAAGCCCGGAAAGGCTGCGCCCGTGCAGCTGGTGGACGAATCTGAGAAGAAGAAGGCGCTGCAGGCCGCTATCGCTCATATAGAGAAGCAGTACGGCAAGGGCGCTGTGATGAAGCTGGGCGAGGCTCCCGAGATGAGCGTGGACGTGATACCCACAGGCTCCCTCACGCTGGATATGGCCCTTGGCGTGGGCGGTCTCCCCAGAGGACGCATCGTAGAGATATATGGCCCCGAGAGCTCCGGTAAGACCACCGTAGCGCTCCACTGTGCGGCTGAGGCTCAGAAGCTGGGCGGCGTGGTAGCGTTCATAGACGTGGAGCATGCTCTCGATCCCGTGTACGCCAAGCATCTTGGTGTCAACATCGACGATCTTCTGGTATCCCAGCCCGACAGCGGCGAGCAGGCGCTGGAGATAGCCGAGGAGCTCATACGCTCGGGCGCTATCGACCTGATCGTAGTGGACTCCGTTGCCGCTATGGTAACGAAGGCCGAGATCGACGGCATGATGGGCGACAACCATGTGGGACTGCTGGCAAGGCTCATGTCTCAGGCCATGAGGAAGCTCACGTCCGTTATATCCAAGACCAACTGCGTGGCTATATTCATAAACCAGATCCGCGAGAAGGTGGGCATAGTCTATGGCAACCCCGAGACCACTCCCGGCGGACGCGCTCTGAAGTTCTATGCGTCGGTGCGCCTTGACGTGCGCAAGGGCGACGTGATCAAGGGCAAGGACGGCCTGATCGGCAATAAGATGAAGATCAAGGTGTCCAAGAACAAGGTATCTCCCCCCTTCAAGACCACAGAGGTGGATCTCCTCTTCGGCACGGGCATAGACCGTCTGGGCGAGGTGGTCGACATAGCCGTGGATCTCGACATCATACACAAGTCGGGCGCATGGTTCAGCTACGGTGATGAGAAGATCGGTCAGGGCCGTGAGAAGACCAAGGAGTACCTGCGTGCAAACCCCGATGTGCTGGCTGCTATCGAGGCCAAGATCGCGGAAAACCGCGACAAGGTGCTGGAGATGACCGCCGTTGATGAAGAGAAGCCTGCGGCTCCCGAGGGAGGTGCCGGCGATATCATATCCCAGATAGACGACGCTCCCGCTGCAGGAGGCCCTGCCATAGATCCTGTATCTGCCATATCCATAGATATCGAGGCAGACGATGACTATGAGGCCTTCGACCCCACATGATCGTCAAGGACATAGAGCCTTACAAGGGTGAGACCATGTGTCTCACCCTTTTGGGGCGGGGAGAGGCCAAGATATACCTTGACCGCAGTATCGTCATACAGTACCGCCTGCAGAAGGGCATGACCGTCACGGCGGACATGATGCGCTCCGCCATGGGGGACAACGACAGGCGTCGGGCTACGGAGCGGGCGCTGTACCTGCTGGAATACCGCGAGCGCTCCCGCAGAGAGCTCTACGACAAGCTGCGGGAGAAGTACAGTGAGGAGATATGCGGGGATGTATGCGACAGGCTGGAGGAGAAGGGGATCATAGACGACTATACCTACTCCGAGCATCTGGCAGAGGAGATGTCCGAGCGGCGCTTCTACGGCAGGCAGCGCATAAAGCAGGAGCTGTACCGCAGAGGGATAGACAGCGAGATCATATCCGATGTGGTCTCCCGCCTTACCGACGAGGACGCGGTGGCACATATCACGGAGCTCATACGCCGACGCTATGCCGACAAGCTGGAGGAGAGCCCCGACAGGGTGAAGGACGCTCTCGCACGCCGTGGGTATACCTACTCACAAATCAAGGAAGCGGTGGAGCTTTTCAGAGAGCACCGATAACTGCTCTTGACAAGCGCATAAAAAAGTGCTATCATATATGTAGAACAAAGTTAGATAAAGCTAACCAAGGAGGCATATATGGATCTGCGTGTAGTATACGGCATACTTCTGCCGTTCCTGGGGACGTCGCTGGGGTCGGCGTGCGTCTTCTTCATGAAGGATACGTTCTCAAAAGGAGTACAGAGGATACTTGAGGGCTTCGCGGCGGGGGTCATGGTGGCAGCGTCCGTGTGGAGCCTGCTGATACCCTCCATAGAGCAGTCGGAGGGTATGGGGAAGCTGGCATTCGTCCCTGCGGCGGTGGGCTTCCTGATAGGTATGGCGTTCCTGCTGGTGCTGGACAGCGCGATACCCCATCTGCACATCGGCAGCAATGATCCCGAGGGTCCCCGCAGCAGACTGAAGCGCACCACCATGCTGGTGCTGGCGGTGACGCTGCACAACATCCCCGAGGGCATGGCCGTAGGCGTGGTACTGGCAGGCTTCATGGCGGACAGCTCCAAGATATCCTATACAGGCGCACTGGCACTGGCGCTGGGCATCGCCATACAGAACTTCCCCGAGGGGGCGATCATATCCATGCCCCTGCGGGCAGAGAACGTGAGCCGCAGGAAGTCCTTCGTACTCGGGGTGCTCTCCGGCATAGTCGAGCCGATCGGAGCGGTGCTCACCATCATAGCGGCGTCCTTCGTGCTGCCCCTGCTGCCGTATATGCTGTCCTTTGCCGCAGGAGCCATGATGTACGTGGTAGTGGAGGAGCTGATCCCCGAGATATCCGAGGGCGAGCACAGCAACGTGGGCACGATCGCGTTCGCAATGGGCTTCGCGCTGATGATGGTGCTCGACGTGACACTGGGATGAGACAGACACATCCGCACCGTTCGTATGAGCGGTGCGGATCTTGTAGGATGTGTAGGATCTTTGCGCATATTTTTATCAAAGATCACAAGGGGACTTTCGGCGGATATGTGGTATAATAGATATGAAGATACCGCATAACAGGAGGTGATCTCATGCTGATAGATGATGTAAGGAAGGCCGTAGAGACCGTTGCAGCCGATCTCCCTATCATCAGACGCGTCACTCTTTTCGGATCTGTGGCGAACGGTACAAACACTGAAAGCAGCGATGTGGATCTGATCATAGAATTCAGTGGTCCTGTCACACTGCTCACCATAGCGTCGATAAAGGACAGACTGGAGTCTCTACTTGATACCGATGTGGATATAATACACGGCCCGATCAGAGATACCGACATGATAGAGATAGACAAGGAGATCGAGATCTATGCGGCATAGGGACTTTATCATCATAAAGAAGATCATCTCCGAGATCGATATGCTCCGATATGGTCGGAAATACTGATGTAGACACTTTTCTTGGTGATGAAAGGCTAAAAAGAGCCTGTGCCATGACGATCATCAATATCGGAGAGCTTGTAAAAAATATCTCGGATGATGTCAGGATCAAGTACACACAGATACCATGGAAGGCGATGGCAGGCTTTCGCGACGTTACTGCACACGCTTATCAGACACTCCGCATGGAAGATGTATACAATACCATCACGACCGATCTCCCGGTCGTAAAGGATGACCTGACCGAGATCCTGTCAGAGGACACGGGAAAAACAGACCAATAAGTACAAAAAGGGGCGGACATATGTCCGCCCCTTACGGTCTGCGATCATCAGTCTTTCTCTGCGTCATCGGCAGGAGCTGCATCTTCGGCAGTCTCAGCCTTATCAGCATCGGCAGGCTCATCTGCGAGGTCGTCTTCGTCGTCATCGTCGAAGAAGATCTCATCATCATCATCAAAATCGTAGTCCTTCTCCTCGAGCTCCTCACGCTTCTTTACGAAGTAAGTAGCAGCAGCCGCACCTGCAGCAGCAGCGAGCAGCGTGATGAGTGCGATACCAAAACCTCTCATAACTATCAACTCCTGTTATTATAGTTTACCCCTTTCAGGGAACGGATCTAAGTGATCTTGACTGTATTATACCACATCGCTCCGGATATTGCAATAGTTTTATGACATTTTTCGCAAGATCCACACAAAACTCTCACTCTTTTTATGCAAACAGACTAAGGATATCTGCCTATCTCCTGTAGGGGTATGCTCCGTAAGAGACCATTTCCCCGCAAGAGGAGGATGTTCCTTTACAACAGCAGGCTCCGTGGGCGGACACATAGGTCCGCCCCTACACACCAGCCCATTATCGTGCCGCAGATAAACGGTACCTCAGGCAAAAACCAACGAAACGGCCGTCGGCTGTTCCTTCCATTGGAACAGCCGACATGGCACCGCCCGTTATTCCATGGTCTCTTCGGTGAGAGCGGGCTCTTCTTCGGCCTCTTCGGTCTCGAGAGCGGTCTCAGCGCGGTAGCTCTCGATGTTGTTCTGGTATACCTGCTCGTTGTAGTCCACGCCCTCTCTGTCGATGAAGGAGGACTTGGAGGGGTCGGTCTGGAAGCGCAGTACGCCCTCTGCATTGTCATACCTGGTCTGTATCAGCTCCGATGAGTAGTCCAGCTTGTAGTCCAGATCGCTGATGGAGCCCAGCTCGATCTCGATCCTATGGTCGTAGGTCACAGATACATTGGAGTAGGACTGTACGTCTATCAGCGTTATGTTCGACGCCACCAGCGACTTGGAGGAGCGCAGACCGTCTATCAGATCCGCGATCACCTTGTCCTTGCGCTTGTCGTTGGACGTGAACTTGTCGCCCGTGAGCAGCATGGGAGAAGGCTCCGCCCCTACCACGTTGAACAGGCCCGCTCTCGCCTTGTCGGTGATGAGCATCACCTTGCCGCCCGCAGATATGATGTATACCGCCTTGGGGGTGATGAAGTTCGCTACGGGCTCCGCGGGCTCCACGTCGAGCACTATGGAGTGCATGAGGGAACGCGATACCTTGACGCTCTCTACATTGAAGAGCCTGTCCTGTATCTGCTTCGCCACTGCGCCCGTATCCACCGTCAACAGGTTCTTGCCCGGCTCTATGTCGGCAGCGGCGATGATATCATCGGAGGAATAGCTCGACGATCCTCTCACCACCACCGTATCTATGCGGAACATGAACGTGATGGCAGCCAGCATCAGCAGCACTACGATCACGAACGCAACGATGGTGATCAGCCCCTTGTCACGGGCTGAGATACCGCCTCTCTCATCGCTCGACTGCACTGCGTATCACCTCATATATCCTGTCTGCCGTGTCCTTTATGCGGCATGATGCCGCTTTCTGCTCGTAGCTGCGCAGCTTCGCGGGATCGTGTATCAGATCCGACACGGTGGACACGATCAGCTCATCCGTGAGATCCTTCTGCTCGATCACCTCAGCAGCCCCCGCCGTCGCAAGAGTCATGGCGTTGTGGTACTGATGATTGCCCGCTACCACGGGAGAGGGTATCAGCACCGAAGCGCGTCCCGCTGCCTCCAGCTCGCTTATGGCGGATGCGCCCGCCCTGCATATGATAAGATCCGCCGCAGCCATGCAGGTGTCCATATTATATATGAACTCCTCTATGATGCGTCCCTTAGCCTTGGGGTCGATACCGGCCTCCGCCAGTCGGGACATAAAGGTGTCATGCCCCATCCTGCCGTAGCTGTGTATATGTGACACAGGTGCATCCAGCGTCTGCTCCCATTTGAGCAGAGCCACCGCACTGTCATTTATGGCTCCTGCGCCGAGAGAGCCGCCGAATGAGAATATGCACAGCGCGTCCTCGTCCAGTCCCAGCTCACGCTTGGCGTCCTCGCGGGAGGGGAGGGAGTCGAAGGCCTTTCGCACGGGCAGGCCCGTCAGGGTGTAGGACACCCCGGGCATATACTTTGCCGCTTCCTCCATGGTGAGCATGACACCGTTGGCCTTCTTCGCAAGGAGCCGCGTGGTAACGCCGGGATAGGCGTTCTGCTCATGGATCACCGTGGGTATGTGCATACGCTGTGCGGTGTATACCACAGGGCCGCTGACGTAGCCGCCCGTACCGATCACGATATCGGGCTCGAAGCCCTTGATGATCTTGCGTGCCCTGCCGCCGCTGGCAGCCAGATACCCCACCGCCTTGATGTTGCGCACGATGTTCTCCGGGTCTATATGCCGCTGGAAGCCGCTGACCTTGATGGGCGCGAACTCCACGTTGGCACGGGGCACCAGCTTCGACTCCATGCCGTCGGGCGTTCCCGCATACAGGAACACTGCGTCCTTGTCACGCTGCTTTATTATGGATAATATGGCGAGGGCAGGGTTGATGTGCCCTGCAGTGCCTCCGCCTGCTATAAGTACACGCATATATGCTCCTTATGATATCGTCATGGGATGCAACTGCTGACGCAGTTGCAGGGACAAGAGCGTAGGGGCACTCTCCCCTCCGGCCTCTAGGATGGGTATACTGCAAGAGGACCTTCGTCTTCCTCGGCGAACTCATGCTCCGACCAGAACGCGGATACGGGTACCGCATCCTTCATGTACACCGCAGCATAGCCGCCTACCTCGCCCATAAAGGCGGACAGGGCGCCGCTCATATCCGTGCCGTCCTCGCTGTAGTCCTCGGTGTCTGTGCGAAGGATGGGGAAGTAGTATCTCCCGTCGGGCACAGGCGTGCCGTTCACCTCGCATAGGGTGGCATAGGTGGCGGCATTGACATATACCAGCTTGGCATTGCCGGCCGCTTCCTCGGCGGACACGGGCCTTACCGTGCCGTCGGACCTGATATACTTCACAGCGTCGGGATAGCTGCCCACCAGCCTGCGTTCGGCTATCACCTTATCTCCCACGTTCTCCCCGGGGACGGGCAAACTGTCATCGCTAAGAGGCGCGGTGTCCGACCAGTACGCAGCCTTGGGATAGCCCTCATCATCTATGATGACTGCTCCGTACCCGCCGTATACGCCCATCATAGAGCACATGGCCTTGACCAGCTCCGTGCCGTCTTCCTTGTAGTCCCCGTCTGTGGGCTTCAGCTCGAAGAAATATCTCCCGCCGGGGATATGTTCCCCCCTGACCTCGCACATGGTGCAGTAGGTCGCTGCGTTGCAGTATATAAGCTTGGCGTTGCTGTTGTAGTAGTCCACCAGTTCCTGTCCGTCCATGGTGGATACATCGCCCGTATCGGTGGAGAGCTCTACCGCGTCGGGATAGCGTCCGAACACGATGCCGTCACGTATCTCATCAGCGGTGAGGGACTTGGTATCTTCAAGGAACTGTGCCCCATCCCATGGATATTCCATCCATACCGCCCGGAGCACCTCTCCGTCCCTGATGTATACCTCGGCTATGCCGCCATACTGCCCGACCTCGCCGCACAGATAGGCGCTCATATCCCGTCCGTCACGGGTGTCGATCTTCTCGCCCTCGCTGAGGACGCGGACCGTCCAGCCCTCTTCGGTGACGGGATAGCCTGCCACCTCGCAGTCGATGGCATAGTCTCTCGCTGCGTCGTATACCGAACGCGCCACCGCATTGCACTGCCTGAGCTTATCCACAGGATCTACCTCGGGAGGCGGGGAGACCTTATATATGCTCATCTCTGTCTCGGAGGGCGCGGTCTCCGGTGCCGCGAGATCGTTTGAGATATCGGCCGAGGTGTCGGATGGCCCTGTCATTGATGTCTCTGTCTGCTGCACCGTCACCGATCCGCTATCGTCGGTCATCTCCGTCACTGTCGTATCGGTGATCTCCACCGGGCCCGCGGGGCCTGTATCTCCTGTACCGACTGCACACGCCGTCAGCAGCAATACCATGACAGCATATGCTGCCGCATTTGATCTTTTGTTCATACCTGTCCGGTCCTGTCTACCTTTATCAGCTCCGCCGACTTCTGAGCCTCTTCCACGGCTTGTTTCTCGAAGTATTGTTTTGATACGTTCAGCACCAGCCCCGCTTCAAGGAACTGTATCACCACCGCCGATCCGCCGTAGCTGAAGAACGGCAGGGATATGCCCGTGTTGGGTATGGCATTGGATACCACGGCGACGTTCAGGAGCACCTGAAGTATGAAATGCATGGTCACGCCCGCTGCCAGCAGCGTACCGTAGCGGTCGGGAGCGTTTATAGCGATCTGCATCCCTCTAAGAGTGAGCACAGCGAAGAGCAGTATTATTATGATACCTGCCGCAACGCCCAGCTCCTCGCATATGACGGAGAATATGAAGTCGTTGTGAGGCTCGGGGAGATACAGGAACTTCTGTCTGGAATTGCGGAAGCCCAGTCCCCACATACCACCGGAGCCTATGGCTATCAGGGAGTTGCGGGTCTGCCATGCGATATCGCCGTTGGCCTCGTCCCAGGTGTGGAGCCAGCCGTTGATACGATCGGCCACGTAGCCGCCCTCCTGGACCTTCTTGATGACCATGTACACCGCAGCGGATATGCCGCCTGCGGACCATACCAGCAGCGTCCTGAGCCTGAAGCCGGATATATACAGCATAGTGAGACCTATGGCACATATTATGATCATGCCGCTCAGATGGGGCTGCTTGTACATGAGCACTGCAGTGCCGCCTATCATACCGAAGCACAGACCGCAGAGCAGGAACTCATGCAGCGGGTCGGAATTGCTGCCTATCTTGTCTGCATGGACAGAGAGCACTCTTGCCAGCGCTACGATCAGACACAGTTTCATCAGCTCCGATGGCTGGAAGCGGAAGCCGCCTATCATCAGCCATCGCGTAGCGCCGCCCGCGTCATCGCCCGAGACCGCGGCTGCCACTGCCGCCGCGTCGTTGGGATCTGTCTTGCCCGTAACGAGCACCAGTATCATCAGGAGCAGTCCACCTCCGAACATGATGCCGTTGACCAGCAGCCCCCTCGTCATATGATAGTCCAACACAGGCGAGCACAAGAGCGCTATGACGAAAAAGCCGCCTATAAAGAACGCCACCTGTCTCTGTGCATAGTAGTAGCCGATATTGTTCGATGTGATATTGATCGAGGACGCATAGGAGGCGGAGAACATGGTCGCCAGACCTATGGCGCATAATACCACCAGCACCAGCAGATATACCACGTCTATCTGCTTGAAGCGGACGTACTGCAGGTACCTGTAGTATACGTTCTCCTCTGGATCCATGCGCTGGAATTTGAAGAAGCCCGGCATGAACGGCTTTAGGAGATGGAACTTCCACAGCTGCGGGTACTTCTTCGTTTTTTCGGGCTTGTTCTTATCTTTCTTTTTCAATATATCGCTCCTCGAAGTACCTGTGACATCATCCGTATATATGCATCACCACGGCGATGGCGCCTGTGATCAGGGCAAAGAGGGAGAACGTGATCACGATCTTGTTCTCGCTGAAGCCCGACATCTCGAAGTGATGATGTATGGGGGTCATCTTGAATATGCGCCTGCCCTCGCCGTATTTGCGCTTGGTGATCTTGAAATAGCTCACCTGTATCACCACGGACAGAGCCTCGGCTATGTACAGCAGCGCTGCGAAGGCCAATACCACATGCTCATGGAGCACGAAGCCCATGGCACATACCGCACCGCCCAAGAACATGGATCCCGTGTCCCCCATGAATATCTTGGCGGGATGCAGGTTCCATACCAGAAAGCCCATCACGCCGCCTGCCAGTGCTGCGGCGAAGAGAGCATGCTCCATGTCCTTCAGGTGCAGGAATATTATCAGCATGATAGCACAGTACACCACCGTGACCGAGCCGCACAGCCCGTCCACGCCGTCGGTGAGGTTCACCGCATTGGTCAGGTATACCAGCACCAGCATCATGATCGGGTAGTAGAATATCCACAGATCCAGCTCTCCTATGAAGGGGAAGCGTATCGCCGTGGACACGTCGCCCAGGCCGTACAGTGCGGCAAGGAACGCCGCCGCCAGCACGAACTGCATGATCATCTTCTGCCCCGGGGTCAGGCCCTCGCGGTCCTTTCGCACTGCCTTTATATAGTCATCCAGGAAGCCTATGAAGCCATTGAGCAGAGCGAACATGACGGCTGACAGGAGCTTGAGCGTCATGGTCTGAGAGCCGCTGTTCCCGCTGTTGTATATGGCCATGCATACTACCAGAGATATGACCGAGCCTATGATGAACATGAAGCCGCCCATGAGCGGGGTACCGTTCTTGCTCTTCTGCCAGGCAGGTCCCTCTTCGTATATAGTCGCACCGAAGTGGAGCTTCCTCATCATCGGTATCAGCACCAGCCCCGACAGAGCCGCTATGACGAAGGCGATCACCACCGCCAGCACTATCATCCACACTTATAACACCTCATTAAGACCGGTAATACTATCTGTATATTTCTATATCATCATTACCGACCGTTGATATCACTATATGTATAATATATTCGATATATACATATCGTATACTATTTCTCGACTGTCTCCAGTACATCTTCCATCTTCATGCCGCGGCTGGCCTTGAAGAGCACAGCGTCGCCCTTGGTGAGGCAGGTCTTCAGATGCTCTATGAGAGCGGCCTTGTCTGCGAAATGTACAGCCTTACCGCCTGCAGCTATAGCGCCCTCCGCGATATTTACCGACAGATCCCCGTAGCAGAGCACCTCCGCCCCGATGGATGCGGCATGCTCGCCTACCTGACGATGGAGCTCTGCCGAGGACGCGCCCAGCTCCAGCATATCCGCCAGTACCGCGATATGCCTGTTGGCCTCCACGCCTGCCAGTACGTCCAGCGCTGCCCTCATGGACGAGGGCGCCGCATTGTAGCAGTCGATGACGCACTTGATGCCGTTCCTGTCCTCGATGTGCTGGCGCAGACCGCCCGGAGCGTAGCCGTCAAGGGCCATGGCAGCCCTGTCAAGAGGTACTCCCGCAGCTCCGCCTGCGGCTATGGCCAGCAGAGCGTCGGTCACATGATGTGTGCCCCTGCAGCCCAGCCTTACCACAGCGGTCTCGTCACCGTGTACCGCGGTGAATACCGTACCGTCGTCCATATCTGCGATCTCACGGGCGGTATACTCATTGCCCGCGCCCAGTCCGCAGGTGATCACGGGACGGGACAGGGTGTCCTTCAGAGGAGCCAGCTTGTCGTCGTCGCCGCAAACTATCAGAGGAGCGTCCTCGGGAGCGCCCTCCAGTATCTCCAGCTTAGCCTTGAGTATGCCGTCCCTGTCGCCCAGGTTCTCCGCATGTGACCAGCCGATATTGGTGATCACGCATATATTCGGCAGACAGGTCCGCGTCATGCGGGATATCTCGCCGAAGGCGGACATGCCCATCTCGATCACGGCTGCCTTATGCTCTTTTTTGAGCCTGAGCAGTGTGAAGGGCATACCTACCTCGTTGTTGCGGTTCCCCTGTGTCCACAGGGTCTCATACCGCGCAGAGAGCACCCTGGCGGTCATCTCCTTGGTGGTGGTCTTGCCCACGCTGCCCGTGAGCCCTACCAGAGGTATGTCGTATCTCTGACGGTATCCCCTTGCTATGTCCAGCAGCGCCCTGCGGGTATCCGCCACCTTCACGGAAGGGAGCTCCGTGTCACGGTCGGTCACTACTGCCTTAGCACCCAGCTCCATGGCCTTGTCGATAAAGTCCGAGCCGTCGAAGTTGGGACCCTTGAGACCGATGAATATACTCCCGTCGGTGATCGTCCTTGTATCCGAGGAGATATTCTCCGCCTCTATGATAAAGCCCTTGGTGCGGTCCTCGCCGCCTGTATACAGGGCTATGTCCTCATTCGTGAGCTTTTCCTGCATGTGCTCCAGCGCCTCCGCTGCCACCTCGCGCTCATCGAAATGATGATGCTCGGTGCCTATGATCTGGTAGTCCTCGTGTCCCTTGCCTGCAAGTATCACCACATCGCCCTCATCCTCACGGGCGATGGCTGCGGCGTAGGCTATGGCCTGTCTGCGGTCGGTGATGCGCACATACCGCGTCCCCTCGGGTATACCGGGGATGATGTCGTCTATGATGCTGTCGGGCTCCTCCGTGCGGGGATTGTCCGAGGTCACGATCAGTATATCCGAATACTTGGCGGCTGCTGCAGCCATAAGGGGACGCTTGGTCCTGTCGCGGTCGCCGCCGCAGCCAAAGAGGCATATGAGCCTGCCCCGTGCAGCCTGTCTCATGCTCGAGAGCAGGTTCTCCAGCGCATCGGGACTGTGTGCGTAGTCGCATATCATAGTGAAGCCGTGCCCCGTGGGGATGATCTCGCAGCGTCCGCGGACGCC
This sequence comes from Oscillospiraceae bacterium, assembly GCA_017544185.1. Lineage (GTDB taxonomy): Bacteria > Bacillota > Clostridia > Oscillospirales > Ruminococcaceae > Huintestinicola. The sequence continues at coordinate 1,343 of JAFYEQ010000122.1, read as the reverse complement.
ACCAAAATCTTTGACGGCTGCCTGTATCTCGCTGATGTCGATGCCCAGTCTCTCGCAGACGGATATAGCAGCTACGGCATTGGATATATTATATTCCCCGATCATGGCCAGCTCAAAGGGATAGACGCCCTCGCCATAGTAGTCGAAGCGTGTGACGCCGTTCTCAAAGCCGTGGGAGAGATAGCCGTGCTCGCCCTGTCTGCCGTAGGTCACGAAGCTAAGATCCGTCCCGCCCAGCTCGTCTATGAGCCGCTGACCGTAGGGGTCGTCGGCGTTTATGATGGAAAACTTGCTGTGCTCCGTGAAGAGGAGCTTCTTTGCCTCGAAGTAGTTCTCCATGGTGACATGATAGTCCAGATGATCCTGAGTGAGGTTGGTGAACACGCTCACGTCGAACATCGCAGGGCCTATGCGCCCCTGTATCAGCGCAAAGGAGGACACCTCCATCACCAGATGGGTACAGCCTGCGTCTGCCATGCGCTCGAACAGCTCATACAGCTCGGACACCTTGGGCGTGGTGGGCGTGCTGTCATCACGTTCTGTGGGCTCTGTGCCTATGAGCACCTCTGTGGTGCCTATGAAGCCGCACTTGATGCCCTTCTCGGTGAGTATATGATGTATAAGGGTAGCCGTGGTGGTCTTGCCGTTGGTACCCGTGATGCCGATCAGCGTCATGCGTCGGTCGGGCCTGCCGTGGTACTCGGCGATGAGCCTGCCGTAGGCCTTTCTGGTATCGGGGACTATGACCTGTCTGTCCAGCCCCAGATCATGGTCTGCGACCACGCATACCGCGCCTGCAGCCAGCATGTCTTTAGCTGCATCATGGCCGTCAAAGCGCGTGCCCTTGATGCATACGAACACAGCACCGGGCTCCACGCTCCGCGTGTCATCGGTGATGCAGCGTATCTCGGCGTCCTCGCCTGTATATGGTATGTCGGATGATGACATCAGCTTCTTTATAGATATCATATGCTACTTCCTTTATGGCAGCGGGATGCTGTCGGTGCGCCGCCTTACCTGAACGATGGACGCAGGCGCGGATCGATCGACGATCCCCAAAGCATCTCAACTCTTGACTCTCACATCTATCCTACGTGTCCGGATCTCTCCGCAGCGTCTGAGAACAGATCGTATATCACGATGATCACTCCCGTCACGAAGGACATGGAGAACAGCGTGACATACGCAGACTGCCCCTGAAGGCGGTCTATGTCCAGCATGGTGTACATACAGTATATGGCCATGAAGCCAGCGGATACCGCACACGCCATGATGAACAGGAATATCCCCTTTATCAGCTGCCACACCGCTGAGGTACGCCTGCTCTGGGATCGGAGCAGCAG
>JAFYEQ010000121.1 GCA_017544185.1 Oscillospiraceae bacterium | reverse complement strand
GACAAATGAACGTTCCCGAGCTGCAAATGAAATGCACCACAGGCAAACATCAACGAAATGGGTGCAGGCACTGCCTGCTTGACGATCGGGGAAAAATGTCGTATAATAAGGGTAGCATCTTGTTCGTATATGATACTGTTCTTGATCCGTTCCATGGATAGATACAGCGGCACGAGGTAACGACCTGCTTGGGGATATGACGATGGTCACACATTCCATAGCGATCGCGTCAGCAGTCGCATCCCTTGTCCCTTGCCCCTCCTACTACGGACCAATGATCTAGGATCCGGATAGTGTATGACATAAGGATCATTGTAGGTGATCGTATGAAAAAGACTGATATAGCAGCAAAGACGGTGCTCTCCATTTTTCTGCTGGGCGCGGTGATATTGTTCATATGTGCCATGTTCACAGAGGGAGACCTGTGTGAGCTGCATACAGGCGGCTATGAGCTGTACGAGCTGTCGGAGGGATGGGATCTCCGGGCAGAGGACGGCACCGTACATAAGGGCATATCCCTGCCCTATATAGATGATATACACGGCAGCACGGTCGCCCTGACCAATACGCTGCCCGATACCATACGGGACGGTATGCACCTGTGCTTCAGGTCCAGGCGGCAGGAGGTATCCATATACATCGACGGAAAGCTGCGTGCGGAGCATACCGCGGCCAATTCCACGGTGAAGTTCCGCAGCCCTGTGAGCGCTCTTGTGGTATGCGACCTGTACAACAGCGACGCATCGAAGGAGATATGTATATACGTTACCTCCCACGAAAGTGACATGGTGAGGTATGAGAGCGTGGTATGGTCCTACGGCAGCGACCTCTGGTACCCGTATATATACTCCAGCATCCCCATAGTCGCCATCGCAGCGATGTCCGTGATACTGAGCTTTCTCGCCATAACGGGATGCCTCGTACTGCGGTCCAGGATATCGTCCATAAAGTCAGTGCTGTACCTGTCGATGACCATGATAAGCATAGGACTGTGGATACTGAGCGAGTCATCGATAAAGCAGCTGCTGTTCAAGTCGCCCTCCATGAGCAACCTGTTCTCGTATATCCTCATAGAAGTAGCCGCCGCCTTCGGCGCCATGTACTTCAATGAGGTGCAGCAACACCGATATACCAAGGTGTACGTCACACTGGAATGTATGGCTGCGTTCATAGTGACGATGAATACCGCACTGCATTTTTCAGGGCTTGCAGACTATTCCGATACGCTCCCCCTCTCGCATATATTATCAGCTGTGATCATACTCTGGAGCGCCATCAGCATGATCATGGACACCCGCTCGGGAGCTATACGCGGATATAGTATCACTGCAGTAGGTATGCTGTTACTAACGGTCATGAGCATACTGGAGCTGATGAACTTCTATATCAAGTCCCCCATGGCCATGGGACTGTATCTCAGCATCGGGCTGTTGATGCTGCTCTTCGCGACTATGCTCCAGATCATAGCGGACACCATACGAAACGCCAATGCCCGGAGGCTGTGGTCCGAGAATATGACGCGGATGACCTTCGGTACCATCGCAGGCACCATAGATGCCAAGGACAAGTACACCGGCGGCCACTCGGAAAGAGTCGGTGAGTACGCGTCACGGATACTGGCAAAGGTGCTCAAGGGCAAGGGCCATCAGGCGGATATAGAGCGCATAAAGTACATCGGTCAGATGCACGACATCGGCAAGATAGGCGTGCCCGACAGTATACTCAACAAGAACGGACGGCTCACCGAAGAGGAATTCGACGTGATGAAGAGCCATACCGTCATAGGCTCCCGGATGATCGGGAAGATAGACTTCGTGGAAGGGCTCGGCGACGGCGTTCGCCATCATCATGAGCGCTACGACGGCAAGGGCTACCCCGACGGTCTGAAGGGCGATGAGATATCCCTGTTTGCAAAGGTGCTGTGCCTTGCCGACTGCTACGACGCCATGACCACCGACAGAGTATACCGAAAGAAGCTCTCAAAAGAGCGGGTCATCGAGGAGATAGAAAACAACAAGGGAACCCAGTTCGACCCTGAACTTGCGGATATAGTGCTGGATATGATCCGAAACGGCGAGCTTTGATATGGTGACAGACATGTGATAGGCATGTGTCAAGGTAACATTATTTTGAGAAATAGCTTGACATTTCCAGAGACATATGGTATAATGATATCAGTGATACGGACTACCCGGGAGCAGCCCTCCGCAGTCTGTATAAAGGTCCGTGCTCCCGACGGTCACTGTGCCGATCCCATCATCCCGTTAACAGCAGGTGTATAACATGAAGAAGATGCTATTCGTATACAATCCCCATTCCGGTCAGGCTATGGTCACGCGCTACCTGGCAGAGATCATAGATATCTTCACCAAGGCAGGCTACGACGTGCTGTGCCATCCCACACAGCGCAAGAACGACGGCTATGAGATCGTGAAGTCCCGTGCGGCGGAGTTCGACGTGGTGGTATGCAGCGGCGGCGACGGCATGATGAACGAGACCCTCGGAGGCATCATGGACGGCGGCCATCATGTACCCGTGGGGTATATCCCCGCAGGCACCATGAACGACTTCGCTTCGAGCCTCGGTATCCCACGCATCATGACCGATGCGGCGAAGCTCATAGTCAGGGGCAAGCCGAGATTCGTGGACGTTGGCGCCTTCAATAAGCGTTACTTCACCTATGTGGCAGCCTTCGGAGCCTTCACTAAGGTGAGCTACTCCACCGATCAGCAGATGAAGAACCTGCTGGGTCCCGTGGCGTATATGATCGACGCGGTGAAGGAAGCCGCACGCAATGTGGATCTGTCCCAGTCCTACCGCGTCACCATCAAGAGCAACGGCAGGACCGTCACCGATGACTTCATGTTCGGCATGGTGGCCAACTCCCTGTCGGTGGGCGGCATAAAGGATCTGGCAGGCGACAACGTGTCCATGGACGATAATCTGTTCGAGGGCATATTCATAAAGAACCCCGCCAATGGCACCGAGCTCAACCGCACCCTCAACGCTCTCATACGCAAGGACTTCGACGCTCCCTGCTTCTACTACTTCCGTGCCGAGGACTTTGAAGTGACATCTCAGGGTGATGTTCCCTGGACGATCGACGGAGAATACGGCGGCAAGAGCAAGCACATAAGCATATGCGCTATGCACAACGCCCTGCAGATGATCCTGGGCAACGATCCGCCGGGGCTCAGAGGAAAGATGCAATGAACGATCCCCACAATTTTACACATCACCCATCACCGAGGTAACTATGGACGAAATCAAACAGCGTATAGACCGTCTCACCGCTGAGATAGAAGAACACAACAGGAACTACTACGATCTGGACAGCCCCACCATAGAGGACAGCGAGTACGATGCCCTGATGCGCGAGCTGCGTACCCTTGAGGAGGAGTATCCCCAGTACGCCTCGGCCGACTCCCCCACTCAGCACGTAGGCGGCCATGTATCCTCCCAGTTCGCAGAGGTGGCTCATACCGTACAGATGGGCAGCCTTCAGGACGTGTTCTCCTACGAGGAGGTCACTGCCTTCACGTCCCGCGTGAGGGCCGCTCTGGCAGAGGAGGGCATGACCTCCCCGCTGTTCATGGCGGAGCCTAAGATAGACGGGCTGTCGGTATCCCTGGAGTACCGCGACGGCCGCTTCGTCCGCGGCTCCACAAGAGGCAACGGCTTCGTGGGCGAGGATGTGACCGCAAATCTGCGCACCATACGCTCCATACCCATGACCATATCCACCGACATAAGCTATCTTGAGGTCAGGGGCGAGGTATATATGCCGAGAGAGGTGTTCGCACGTCTGGCGGACACCGAGGACAGGGCCTTCAAGAACCCGCGCAACGCGGCTGCGGGCTCTCTTAGACAGAAGGATCCTTCCGTGACGGCACGCCGCGAGCTGGACATCATGGTCTTCAATGTCCAACAGTGCGAGGGGCGCACCTTCACATCGCACAAGGAGTCTATAGATATGCTCAGATCTCTGGGCTTCCATACCATCGACTGCACGCCCGTTACCACGGACAAGGAGATACTCGATGCCATAGCGCGTATAGGCGAGGAGCGTACATCCTACCCGCTGGACACGGACGGCGCGGTGATCAAGATAGACGACCTTCATCAGCGCACGCTGCTGGGTGCCACCGCCAAGGTGCCGCGTTGGGCGGTAGCCTTCAAGTACCCTCCCGAGGAGAAGGAGACCACGCTCCTTGATGTAGAGGTGAACGTGGGACGTACAGGTGCTCTGACTCCCACGGCGGTGTTCGAGCCCATAGAGCTGGCGGGTACCACAGTCAGCCGCGCGGTGCTCCACAATCAGGAGTTCATATCCTCCAGAGATATACGCATAGGCGACCGTATAGTAGTTCGCAAGGCGGGCGAGATCATCCCCGAGGTGCTGCGCAGTGTATCCCATGCCGAGGGATCGGTGCCCTATTCCCTCCCCGACTGCTGTCCCGCCTGCGGTACCAAGGCTGTCCGTGACGGCGACGAGGCTGCTCTGCGCTGCCCCAATACCAAATGCCCCGCTAAGATACAGCGCGACCTGATACACTTCGTGTCCAAGGACGCCATGGATATAGAAGGCCTTGGCGAGAAGGTGATAATAACTCTGGCCGAGAGCGGTCTGATATCCGATCCCGCAGACCTGTACGACCTGACCGCGGAGAGACTGCTGGTGCTGGACCGTATGGGGCTCAAGTCCGCCGAGAACATCATAAATGCCATCGACAGATCCAAGTCCAGGCCGCTGGACAGGGTGATATTCGCACTGGGCATACGCGAGATAGGCTCTGCGGCTGCCAAGCTGCTGGCCGATAAGTTCGGCTCTATAGACGCGGTGCTGGCGGCTAAGAAGAAGGATATCGCGGCCATCGACGGCTTCGGCGATGTTACGTCGGAATACCTGTATGCGGCTATGCACGACGAGAGATACCTGACGCTGATACAGCGCCTTCGGGATGCGGGCGTGACTATGGGGTATGAACGCCGTCAGACGGCGGATACCCTTGCAGGCAAGACTTTTGTCCTCACAGGGACGCTCCCGACTATGGGACGCAGCGAGGCCAAGGCTATGATAGAGGCTGCAGGCGGCAAGGTCACAGGCTCTGTATCAAAGAAGACGGACTATGTCGTGGCCGGAGAGGCTGCAGGCAGCAAACTGGACAAGGCCAATGAGCTCGGCATCGCCGTGATCGGTGAGGATGAGCTGGTGGCTATGATACGCGGATGATATGACCCGTAAGCTAGTATACGTATCCTTCGGATACATGGGCGGGCTGCTGATAGCGGCCACTGCAGGCGGTCTCACGGTACCGCTGACGGTAGGGATGCTCATAGTCGGCGCGGTGCTGATGCTGATAAAGAAGATACCGCCTGTGTACACCGCGGTGATAATGACGGTATGTCTCTCCGCTGCAGCGGGCTCTGTGGTATACTCTGTGGTGAACGTGCCGCCCCAAATGGGGCCTGCCTCATTTGACGGGGTGGTTACTGAAGCGGATACCGAGGGCGTGCCCTTCTATATCGTCCGCCATGACGGACAGCTGACAGGTATATACATATACGGTGAATACTCGCTGATACGCGGAGACAGGATACATGTGGACGGCACTCTCTCCGTGCCCAAGAACGAGAGCTATATGCGCTCCAAGGGGATACTCGCTGTGATGTATTCACCAGAGATCACGGTGATCCGTAAGGAGACAGGGCTGTTCCGTTGGATGGACGGGCTCAGACATATCTCCATGTCCACCATCCGATATCTGGGCGCGGGAGATGCGGGAGAATACATCATAGGGATGCTCTTCGGGAGCAGGTACTGGAGCATATCCTCCTCTGCGCTCTCAGATCTCTATGCCGCAGGAGCGGGGCATACCGCTGCGGTATCGGGACTGCATCTCTCCATCGCGGCTATGATCGCGGCGGCTGTGGCGGGCAATGACAGGAGGCTGCGCTTTATCGCTGTGATGCTCACGGGAGCGGTGATAGCGCTGGCTGCGGATCTGACTGTACCTGTGATACGTGCGTACATCATGACTGCCATAGTCTACGGCGCGGGGCTGTCGCGGCGCAGATCCGATCCGCTCAATTCACTGGCCATAGCGGTGCTGGTCATACTCATCCACTCTCCCCTGTGCGTGACGGGCGCGTCCTTCATGCTGTCCCTGTCGGGCACCTTCGGAGCAGCGGTATTATCCCCCATGGCAGAGCGGGAGCTGTGCAGGATCAAGGCTGAACGTGAGGGCACGGAGAGGATGTTCACACATATCCATCCTGTCCTTCGGTCTGCGGTCTTCATACTCTGTACCCAAGCGGCGGTGCTGCCTGCGTCTATGGTCTTCTTCGACCAGATCTCGGCGGTATCGCCCATAGTAAATATGCTGGTGATACCCCTCTGCGCTCCTGCGCTGTTCTTCTCCTACATAGGTGCGGCGGCGGGAGGAGCAGTATCGAAGCTGTTCTTCATATTTGCAGTGGTCATAGCCAAGGTGATACTGTGGCTGTGCCATATAGCCGCATCTATCGCGTCCCCGCTCCCCTCGGGAGCCATACTCCCGGAGATGGTGGTGGGAGGTATACTGGCCTGTCTCGCAGGGGCTGTGGGCGGTAAGAAGACACTGCTCCCCACGGCGCTGTCGACGGTATCCCTGATAATGATAGCGGGAACGGTGGTATACTGTACATCACTGCAAGCTCCGCAGGCATACATAGAGGACGGGTATGCGCTGATCCGGACGGCAAGTGGCTCGGCTGCCATAGACACGGGCAACGACCGCTACGATCTGAAGCGGGATGCGGCACGGTATGGGCTCCATCCATCGGCAGTGCTGTGTACCAAGGGACAGGCAAAAAAGTATGCATCCGACTTCCCGGATGCAGATATATATATCATAGAGGGCGATACCTCCTGCACCATAGACGGGATAGCAGTACACATAGACGGTCACGACATACAGGTCGATATGACGGGAGCATGATATGGAGATAAAGAAGGCGGAGCTTTCCCGCATAATAAAGTCACACGAGGCCGGCGGGGCATACTACATATACGGCACAGACGGGTACACCATCGACCGCATGAAGAACGCTCTGGTGGACAGTATCATCGACAAAAATGCCCAGAGCCTGAACCTGCATCGCTTCGAGGGGAAGGACAGCACCGACGATATGATACAGGCCTGCGAGGCGCTGCCCGTATTCGCCGAGAAGATGTGCGTAACTGTATGCGACTTCGACCTTGAGACTGTAAAGCCCGGGGCCAAGGCGCTCAAGGAGCTTTATGCTGAGATCAAGGATCTTCCCGATACCACGGTGCTCATATTCTACACCCTTGATGCGGACATATGTGGCGGTAAAAAGGGGCCCACGGAGAAGAACAAGAAGCTGACAGACCTCATCGCTAAATGCGGTACAGTAGTGCGTATAGATATACCCACGGCGTCTGAGGCGGCGAAGGAGATCGCGTCCATGTTCACGGCGGAAGGCAGCAGCATCGACCGAAAGGCAGCTCAGCTCCTATTTGAGCGCACAGGCGACCTGACCGCTGTATCCAACGAGGTGGGCAAGCTGGCAGCCTATGCTGCGGGACGTATGGTCACGGTGGAGGATGTGCTCGCTGTGACTCCCGAGAATGATGACACCAAGGTGTTCGCTCTGTCGGATGCGGTAGCTGCCCATGATCTTGACCGCGCTCTGGAGGTATACGACCGTCTCATACGCAACAGGGGCGAGCCTGTGGCGATGCTGTACCTCATCACGGGAGCTATGGACGACATATATCGTGCAAGGCTGGCTCTGGATGCGGGGAAGAGCGTTAACGACGTGGTAGCCGACTTCTCCTATCCCAGGAACCTGTCCTTCAAGGTGACCAATGCGTTCAGGTCGGCGCAGCGCACGGATGTACGCTATCTCAGGCGCTGCATGGAGATACTCTGCAAGGCTGACATAGACATCAAGTCAGGCATAGGCAGGCCCGAGACCGTACTTGAGAATGCTGTGATACGCATGCTCACAAACAGATGATACTATTCTGCTCTGCTTCTAAATTTTTTTTCACAGTAAAGAGATGCAACTGCTGCCACAGTTGCTAGAGACAAGGGACAAGAGATGCGACTGCTGACGCAGTCGCCGGGAATGTGTGGCTATCGCCACATCCCAAATGGGGGCTGTTGCCTCCATGCCCCGCATCTGTCCACGATCTACATCAAGAGTAGTATGAAAGGCACCCGCCTTGACACAATGTCAAGGCGGGTGCTGTAATTACAGAACGTACTCGGAGATCATCCTGCCGATACTGCCTATATCCACATTTCCCTTGAACTCGAACTTTGCAGTGAAGCCGTTGCTGAACATCAGGAACAGCTCGGAGTCGGGGAATATCTCCAGAAAGCCCTGGGTCTGTATGGAGAAGAACTGTATCTTGGAATAGGGCATGGTAGAATATGACTTACGGGTTCCTGTGATGCCCTGCACGTCGATGGATATTATCCTCTTGTTGGTGAAGACCAGCTGGTCTCTTACGGTCTGGAACGCCATCACCGCTTCCTCGCCATCTATCATCAGACCCATCACGTCCTTCCTGACGGATCCCAGATCTATGGGCTTCAAATTGAATATAGAGTCCTTGTTGAAATTTATCATATCATATCCCCCTCATTATAACGAAAAAGGTCTGCTGCACGGAGCAGCAGACCTGTTCTTATCGTCTTATCAAAGGTCGATGCCGTCAGCGATCGTAGCTGCAGCTGCGGAAACATCCTCATAGGTGCCGTCTGCATGCAGGATCCTGGAGCCAACGATCTTGTAGTAGGATCTGCCGCTGATAACGAAAGTAGCAGAACCGTCAGCGCCGAATGCCTGAGGACCAAGATCCTCAACATCGCTGCCATCTATGTGATAGAGATGAGCAGTTTCCTTGTCCATGGTATCGGGGAGCAGGCGCTTGTTTACCTTGATCTCGAGATCGAAGGGATAGCCGCCGTTGCCCTCGGGATAGATGTAAGTAGCGCCTTCCTCGGGAACAGGGATGATCCTGATCTTGATGAACTCAGCTCTTACCTCACTAACGGAAGCAGGATCGATAGTGATAGTGCAGCCGTCGATGGTGAATACAACAGGCTTGCCGGACTTAGCTATCTCAGCTACGCCGCCCTTGGTGATAGTAGCACCGTCGTGACGGATACGGATGGGCACATCGTACTCAACAGACTTACGGATGTCCTTCTCGGTGATGATCCTGTCGAGGTCGTCCTCGGGATCTACATATATAGGTGTGCTGGAAGTACCGCTTCCGCCGCCTGTGGTAGAAGGAGAATCATTGTTCCCCGGAGGAGCGATGATGGTGTACTTCTTCTTGTTGTAGTCGAATGCGGATGCAGACGATGCTACTGCCGATACTGTGATCAATGCTGCAGCAAGACCTGCAATAAATCTACGTGTCTTCATGTTGATTCCTCCACTTCACTGCCATCCTCTGACAGTCATATGATAAAAGTATCGAGCATGTCGTCAGATACCCCTCTATCGTTTCTAACATATTATAGCATATCTCAAAGGCAAATGCAAGTATAAGACATAAAAAATCCAGATCTTTGTATATCTCAACAAAATTTGCCATATCGATCTACACAAGATAAACAAATGGTACAGATCGACCACTCGTATCTGAGAGCCTCGATGGGGTCGAGCTTTGCAGCACGGTTAGCGGGATAGAAGCCGAAGAACACGCCTACTGCAAGGGAGAAGCCCACTGCCAGCGCCACGGTGGACAGCTTGGGAGCTGCATAGGTACCGACTATGGCACCTGCGATATTACCGAAGCCGAAGCCCAGGGCTATACCTATGATGCCGCCTATCAGACATATCACTATGGACTCGACTATGAACTGGGTACGTATAGCCGAGTTGGGAGCGCCCAGCGCCTTTCTGACGCCTATCTCCCTTGTACGCTCCGTCACCGACACCAGCATGATGTTCATGACGCCTATGCCGCCGACCAGGAGCGATATCGCGGCTATGATCGATATGACCAGTGATACGATGCCCAGCACCTGAGAGGTCATCTCCATCTGAGACTGCGCTGTCTGCGAGTATACCTCGTAGGAGTCGTTGTCGCGGTAGTACGAATTGTTCAGATAGTCGCACACCTGCTTGCTGAACTTATCGGGATCCGTTCCGGACTTGATCTTGATATAGAAGTAGTAGAAGCTCTCATCGCCGCCCATGATGCGTATCTGCGTAGTATACGGCACGTACACCTCATTGTTCCAGGAGTCTACGTCCATCATCGAGGACAGGAACGCAGGGAGCTTATACTTGTATACACCTATCACCGTGAAGTCTGTAAGGAGCCCGGAGCCGTATCTGCCGTAATCCACCTGAACGCTTATGGTCTTGCCTATGGCTGCACGCTGGGAGCCGAATATGGCCTCGGCCTGCTTATCGGAGATGACCGCCACGTTCCTGGTCTTCTCACAGTCGTCGGGGGTGATGTAGCGTCCGCAGGTCAGCTCCTGCATGGCCTGGTATATATACCCGTCGTTGACGCCGTAGATGGTCACGTCCTTTTCCTCACGGCGAAGACGGATCTTGCCAGACAGAGTATCGACGGAAAGAGCGACTGCATCTATATCCTCTGCAAATCGTTCCTGCACGTCCTCCACCATATCAACAGTGATAAAGTCCTCGTAGTAGAGGTACTTTCTTGCGGAGTCCTCCTTCTGGCGGATACTGAAGCCTACGTTGCTGGCACCGCCCTGCTGGTCGAATATGTCGATGACATATGCTTCCATTATCTGACCGAGGGTGGATATGGCAATGACGGAGGATATACCTATGATGATGCCCAGCATTGTGAGCAGGGCACGCATCTTGTTGGCCTTGAGCCCTTCGAGGGCAAGGAGTATGTTCTCAAAGATGCCCATCACTTAGCCCCCTTCCCGTCATCAGACGTCTGCTCTCCCTGAGCAGCATCTGCGGTATCGGTCACTATCTGTCCCTGTGCGTTCACGGGTATGGGCGCGGGACGCATGAGCTCGGGAGGAGCCGCGTCGCGGGCAGTATGGTCGGAATCGCCGATGATATTGCCGTCGGATATGGTGATGATCCTGTCGGTCTCGGCTGCCAGCTCATTGTTATGTGTGATGAGGACTATGGTCTTGCCCTGCTCGGTATGGAGCTTATGGAACAGATCCATTACCATGCGTCCTGTACGGGAGTCCAGCGCACCTGTGGGCTCATCCGCCAGTATGATGGACGGATCGTTGGCCATGGCTCTGGCTATAGCCACACGCTGCTTCTGGCCGCCGGAGAGCTCGTTGGGCATAT
>JAFYEQ010000120.1 GCA_017544185.1 Oscillospiraceae bacterium | reverse complement strand
GCAGACCCCGTCGGAAGAGAACGCCTTTCGACAGCTTCGCCTGAACCAGTGGGTCAAGCAGGCTGTTCGCTGGATGCCGATGGATAAGTGGGACAGGTGCGGTTTCACCGTTGACCCCGAGGAGCTGAAGGGTAGAAAATGTTATGCTGGGCTTGACCTCTCCAGCACGACCGATATCACGGCGCTGTGTTTAGTATTCCCGCCGCAGGACGATGACGACCTATATCGTGTGCTTCCGTACTTTTGGCTCCCTGAAGAGACACTGGATCTGCGTGTACGCCGAGACCACGTGCTGTATGACGTATGGCAGAAGCAGGGCTTTATAAACACGACCGAGGGAAACGTCATCCATTACGGCGAGATAGAGCGATTTATAGATAAGCTGGGGATGGAGTACAATATAGACCAGATCGCGTTCGATAGGTGGGGGGCTACACAGATGTCGCAGAACCTCGAGGGGCTCGGTTTCACGGTGGTGCCCTTCGGGCAGGGCTATAAAGACATGTCCCCGCCTACGAAGGAGCTCTATAAGTTGGTGCTGGAGCGGAAAATAGCCCACGGTGGCAACCCTGTGCTGCGCTGGATGGCAGACAACATCTACGTCCGCACCGACTCCGCCGGGAACATCAAAGCCGATAAGGAAAAGTCGACCGAGAAGATAGACGGCATTATCGCGCTGATCATGGCTCTTGACCGCTGCCTGCGTATGGCAGGGCAGAATTCGGGCAGTGTGTATGATAAGCGCGGGCTCATAATATTCTAAGGAGCTGATATAGGTGAAAAGAAAAAAGCTGACTCCGTTTGACGTGTTGCGCATCTGGAAGGCCGAGCAGGACGTGACCGAGCTCAATATAGTCAAGCCCTTGAAGGGGACGGTAGAAAGAGCCGTATATGAGGAGCTTGTAAACCGAGAGCTTGGCACGCGACGTCGTGTGTCTAAGAGAAAATTTGACCCCCATTTGACCCCCATATCTATCCAAAAACGTCCAAAATAGACCCTTTTTATCCAACATAAAGGCATAAAAAGAACCGCATGAAACAGCTTTGAACGGCTATTCCATGCGGTTTTTCAGTGGAGCTGGCAACGGGACTCGAACCTGCGGCCTGCGCATTACGAATGCGCTGCTCTACCAACTGAGCTATGCCAGCACGTCGGCACCATCGCACCGACTATAATATTATACCACGATCATTCCCAAATGTCAAGCATTTTTTATAGAGAAAATGATCACCCTGAATTCCCAAAGCAGATCCTACAATGGAATTTAGTATAGGATCTACTTTGAGAATTTACCACTATATCATATTACCGCTTTTTGTGTATTTTTCCGTATGTCTTCCCCGCCTTACGGCGGGGAAGACATACTTATCCAGTGTTTCCATAGAGAAAATGATCACGCAGATCCCTCACGCAGGGAATATCATCTGCACCACGAAGGATACCGCGGAGGCAGCCAGCGCCACCACTATTAGGGGCAGCTCCAGCCATGCGAGTATGACCGCAGCTACAGTCCCCGCCGCTCCCGCAGCAGTATTCCCCGTGCTGGTCACCATGGCGGGGAAGGTCATGGCACTGAGCACGCCATAGGGCACGTACCCCAGGAAACGTCTGACGAAGGCAGAGCGTATCTTCTTTCTGAACGCCGTGAAGGGTATGGCTCTGATAAGGTATGTCACCCCTGCCATAACAGCTATGTACAGTATCACTCTTCCTCACCTCCCTTGAATATCAGCGCCGCAGCCGATGCCGCGATCACCGCGCTTATGATCACCGAAAGGCTCGACGATATCACGGGTATCATGCGTATAAATATGTTCAGCACTGCCGCAGCCACCACCGTGAACAGCACGTCGCGCCCCTTCTTGGACGGAGGCACTATTATTGCGACGAACATGCCGTACAGCATTATCCCCAGTGCCGCCGTGACGGATGCGGGCAGTATCTCGCCCATGGCAGCGCCCAGCACCGTACCGCCGACCCATCCCGCCACGGATACCAGCGCACAGCCGTACATATACTGGGGCACCAGCTTGTCGGGCTGAGCGTAGCATACCGCGAATATCTCATCGGTGATGCAGTGGGACAGCACCAGCCTGTGAGGCAAGGTGAAGGTCTCGTCCGCCTTCTGTGACAGGGATATGGCCATAAGCGAGTAGCGTATATTGATCACCAGCTGCACGAGGATCATCTCGATGATGGGCCCGCCCGATGCGATCACGTCCACTCCAGCCGCCTGTCCCGCAGAGGTCAGGCAGGTAAGAGAGATCATCGCCGCCTCGAACACGCTCAGCCCCGCTCTCACCGCGAGTATGCCGAAGCTGAACGACACGGAGAAATAGCCGAGCGCTATGGGGATGCCGTGCTCCATCCCTTTTATGAAACGTTTGCTCATGGTAAGCTCCGCTCCTGTATCATTTATCTAAGGGATCGCCGGATAAATACAGCCTTCCGTTTTTTTCGGCGCCGATCCCGTAGTCCCTGTATCATCCGGTGTTTCCCTAAGCTCCAAAGGCTGTGACAATACCTATTCTACCACGATCCGAAAAAATTTTCAAGTTTTTTCGATACTTTCAGATAAATTTAAGGGTAATGGTATATCATATGACCATAGCAAAAACACAGTCTATATCAAATGAAAGGACGACCCATATGAAAAACACCGTATCTAAGATCGCTGCAGCTGCTCTCATAGCTGCATCCATGGCCGCTGCGCTCCCTGTTGGAGCATATGCAGCCGAGACCACCACCTCCGCTTCCAAGACCGATACCGTCAAGGACAAGACGAAGAAGACCGAGACCATCAAGCTCGGCAAGGTGACAGCTGTGAAGGACAAGTCCATCACCGTATCTGTTGTAGATATGCCCACAAGGCCTGCCGGCAAGCCTTCTGACAAGACCAAGTCCGACAGTACTAAGTCAGACAGCACCAAGACCGACAAGACCGCTCCCGAGGGTATGCCTCAGGGTATGCCTCCCTTCGGCGGCAAAGATGGCAAGATGCCCGAGGGTATGCCTGCATTTGACGGCAAGAACGACAAGGACGGCAAGGACGGTGCAGGCGCTATGTTCTCCTTCGACGAGAAGAACGCCAAGAGCGTCACCATAAAGACCGACGGCGTCACCATCACCAAGGACGGCAAGGCCGCTAAGGTATCCGACATCAAGAAGGACGACATCATAACTCTGGTATACGACGGCGACACCCTGAAGGAGATCAGGATCGGCGCTGATATGCCCGGCGGCCACGGCAAGCCCGGCAAGTTCGGCAAGGACAAGACCAAGACCGACGAGACCACTAAGACCGATAAGGCCAAGACTACCAAGAGCTCCTCATGAGCTGCTCCGACTACAGTAATGACAATATGCCTACGAAAGGACGATAACACCATGAGAAACAGATCTGTATCCGCTGTCGCAGTGATGATGGCTGTATGCATGACTTTATCGGCAGCACCCGTTACATTTGCAGCACAGACCGCAGGAACTGCGACAGCTGTATCGACAAACGAAGGCCGTATGGTCATCACCGAGGGCGGCACGTACACCCTCACAGGAAGTATGAGCGGTACACTGCTCATAGACACCTCGGACGAAGTGACGCTCATATTTGACGGTATATCCCTTGACGGCGGCAGCTCCCCTGCCATCATCAAGCCGAAGGGGAACCTGATCATCAAGGCCAGGGGCAAAAATACCATACGCGGAAATAACGGTAAGCATAAGGGCGTCTTGATCGGTGAAGACATCACCGTAAAGTCGGGGGCGTTCACCGTGTACACCGACAGGTATGGCTTTGACGCCGATACGCTCACCATGGACGGCGGCACCGTAAAGGTCGCAGGAAAAAGGACAGTGAGCTATACCACAAAGGTGACCACTAATGGCGGCAAGCTCATACTCATAGACGACAACAGCTCGACCATAGCGAATGTGTCCGCATCCTCATCCGATACTTCATCAGCACCTGCAGATACATCCTCCTACGCCGATACGACGGGCTCCAAGGTCTCGACTGCATCCTCCGATGCTACATCCGGTAAGGACGTGAGCAGCGGCAAAGCTTCCGCAGATCCTGCTCCTAGCAGCTTTGCGGGAGACAACAGCTCCAAGGACAGCATCGTATACCCGCAGACATATACCGAAGAGACTGCTCCCACAGAGAACGGACCGACTCCTGCGAACGACGATATGATAGGCTTCCCGCCTCAGCCTCCTACCGGCGACTTTGATCCGTCAGACGGATCTGATCCGTCAAGTGGCTTTGCTCCGACCGGCAACTTTGACCCGTCAGGCATGGGCATGATGGATGCCCCGCAGAACAGCAGCGAGGCTGTATCGACCATAGATGAGCCCTCATCCGTTCCCGAGGGGACCGTTACCAACAGCGCGATGTCGCTCACTGCAGATACAGAGAACGCCTCCTCCTACACCATGACCGACGAGAACAGCACCGTCACTATCGATGCATCGGGCACATATGTGATCACAGGCTCTGCATCCGATGGCTCCATCACCGTCAAGAAGGGTACGACGGGCGTAGTGCTCATACTGAGCGACCTTGATCTTATCAGCACCGAAGGGGCGACACTTTCGATAAACAAGAACGCCGAGGTGCAGATCGTCATCAGCGGCAGCGTGACCCTTACGGACAATGAGGATCCCGCAAACGAGACATCCACAGACGAGGCCGTAGCCGACGCCTTTGACGGCGCAGCCATCAAGGTCAAGGCAGGTGCAGTCACATTCATCACAGGCGATGGTACTCTCACTGTCAACGGCAATGCCAAGAACGGTATCAAGGGCGGCGATGAGTCCAGCATCATAATAGGCGGCGATGTGACCGTAGATATCACCGCGGCCAACGACGGCATCAACGGCAACTATGACGTGACCATCCTTGACGGGACACTGAACATAAGTGCGGGCGATGATGCGATACACGCAGACCGCATACTCACCATTGGAAATGACGACGGCTCGGGTCCTGTCATAAACATATCCCAGAGCGAAGAGGGACTTGAAGGAACGGCAGTTTCCATCAAGGGCGGCGATATCACCGTCCGCTCCAGCGATGATGGCATAAACGCTGCCAACTCCGATGAAACATATTCCGATACCATGAAGTATACCATATCCCAGACAGGCGGTACTGTAAAGATCACCGCAGGCGGCGACGGCTATGACTCCAACGGAGACATATACCTCATCGGTGGTCAGACTTCCATCAGCTCCGCGAATATGGGCGGTGAAGCAGGCATCGACTACGACGGTGACTTCTACATCTCCGACAGCTTCTCACTGAACAACAGCAGCGGCGTAGCAGGTCCCGACGGGATGCCTGGGCAGACGATGCTGCCTGGGCAGACGATGCAGCCTGGGCAGACGATGCAGCCTGGGCAGACGATGCAGCCGGGTAGTACGCCTCCTACTGATATACGTTAGTTCCTCCATAGATACGATCCCCCCTCAAAACATATCTCCCCCGCCCATACGGACGAGGGAGATGTGTTTTATATCTTTAAGTCAACTACTTGTTGGTATACTCCATGATGTCGCTGGTAACAAGGCCGTTGCGGATAGCTATGGCCTTTATGGTCTTGCCCTTGGGTACCTCGATGATGTCGGAGGTGCCCCATATGATCCTGCCGTTCTTCACCTTCAGCTTCTGTGTGCCCTCCTCGATAGAAGGTATGGTGCCGTTGAGGGTATATACGATGTAGCTGTCCTTGGTCTGGGTGTAGATCTTGAACTTGTTCTCGGTCTTCTTGCCAGACTGGGTGATGATGGGCTTGGCGATCTGGACGTTGAGCACGCCCCACTTGCCGAGTACCGACCACTTGCCGTCCTTGTAGGACTTGAAGAACATAGCGGCCTTGTTGCCTGTCATGGGCTCATTGAGGAATATGGTCCCCCCTGCCTTGACGTGGGCACAGTCGGTAGTGATCTTAGAGGAGCCGAAGCTGTAGTATATCTCCGCATCCTCATCCGCACAGTTGAGCTGTACGGTGCGTCCGCCGAAGGCAGTCTTTATGATGGTGGTGGGCTTTGCGGGAGCTGCGCTGAATACCAGCTCTCTCGTGTATTGCTGTCCGGTCTCGCTGCCGCCGACCACAGCAGTCACCCATATGGTGTACGTGCCGGAGTCGCCGCCCTTGAAGGATACGGACTCGGTCTCCGAAGCCACAGT
>JAFYEQ010000119.1 GCA_017544185.1 Oscillospiraceae bacterium | reverse complement strand
GGCGGAGATATACTCCTCGTCCTCGTGATACAGCGCCTTCAGGTCGCGGTACTTACCGTCAAGAGAGGCACATCTGACAAGGGATACTATCAGCGCGATCAGCAGCAAAGCGCTGACCGCGAACAAAGCTAAGACGATCTTCTTCATCAAAGGATCCTCCGATCCTGTGTAGCATAACTCATCCGTATACTTAGGAAAACGATGGACGATGTAGGAACAGCAGGGGCAAGCCCCTGCCCTACGCAAGCGTTTCCGGTAAGGATACCGGATGACATATATTATGTATTTTCTTAGAGATCATACCGTACCCAGCATGACCACCAGCGGAAGCGTGATGGCTGACAACACTGTAGTAGCTGCGAACATCACCGCAGACATCTCGGAATTACCACCGAACTTCAGAGCGAACATGGTACAGGTAGCCGCTGCGGGGCAGCCGGATGCTACCAGCACGGTCATATACACTGTCTCCGGCAGGGGCAGCCATCTGAATACCGCCCAGAACAGCACGGGGCATACCACCAGACGGAGCAGTACAGCGATATATACGTTTTTGTTCTTCAGATGCTCTCCTATGTCGGTGAAGCTGATAGTGACGCCAGCACATATCATAGCGAGGGGAGTATTGCAGTTGGCGATGTGGGTACAGGCCTGAGCCATTATATCGGGCAGACGTATCTGTGCTCTGAAGCATACCAGTCCCACTGCGATGGCTATGATGGAGGGCGAACGCAGTATCTTCCCGATATCTGCTCCGCCCTCGCCGTCCTCGCTGCCCTTGGAGAAGAGCGATATCCCATGGGTCCAGACCATCAGATTGAACACGGTGAGATAACCCGTGACGTACATGACGCCCTCTGCACCGAAGAGCCCGTTTATCAGCGGTATCCCCATGAAGCCGCAGTTAGAATATATCGCCGCAGCGCGGGCCACTACGGCATCCTTGCTGCGGTCGTTACGGTATATCACGCGGAGAACGGTCAGGATCAGCGCGTAGGAGCCTGCACTCAGGAGCACCGACAGTCCCAGACCTTTCAGGAGCTCTGCGCTGAAGTCCTTCTGATAGGAGTTGAATATCAGTACAGGATTCACCACGTCCAGTACGAACGTGGACAGCTTGGTGTTGGTCTGCTTATCTATCATACGTATCCTGCCGCACAGATACCCGACGGCCACCAGTATGAACATGATGAGTATCTGTATCAGGCAGGTCTTTGCAAGTTCCATAAAAGTCTTCCTATCGTTGTGTCGGATCGTATTCACGGCGGGTGACGGCTATCACGATGAGCAGCGTGATTATGCGCAGGAGCATCATGATGCTGACTATCGGCGATACGAAGAGCCCTCCGTATGCATTGCCCACCGACAGGCCGAAATGGGTGATGTCGAACATGGTGGCGAAGCTCTCCAGCAGAGACAGCACCATCAAACATACCGTGACGGAGATCATATCCCCGTAGGCGTACTCCATAAGGGCGAGCATAAGGGACAGGAGCAGGAAATTCACGGTGACGAACACCACGTTGATCGGGCGGGACATGAAGGATGCGGAGAATATCTGCCTCGACTGCACGAAGTACGCGCAGTACATCACGGAGCATACCCCCACGGCCTTATATATAGAGCAATGAGACCATATCATATGGAACACATAGCCGTATATCAGCAGTGACGGCAGCAGCCCGTTGTCGAGCAGGGCACACACCAGCCTGAGGGGCGTGTCCGAGCGGAACCTTCCCGCCGACAGCTGGCCCGACATCCACAGTATATAAAGCGGCACGGCATATATCATGAATGCCGATACAGCGCCGCCCGTAAAGCTGTTGCTGACGTTCCCCGCCATGAAGAAGGACGGCTTTTTGTGTTCGATAAAGGTCTGCATGATGAACGTGATCACTATCAGAGCGGCCGGCGGCAGTATACAGCTGTACGGAGACGGCAGGTAGTATACCGACAGGCGTCTGATCACCAGACCCAGTATCAGGAACACTGCGATTCTGAGTATTTTCTTAAACACGTTTCTTTTTCCTCTTTGGTGTCACAGGTGACGAAGCGGACTTCTTCGCGATCTTTTCTGTCAGGCGGCTGAGCTCCGCCTTGCCCTTGTATCTGCCGAAACCGTTTGACAGTTCCCGCACGCGGGCATACATATCAAGGCGCAGCATAGATCTGGCAAGGCATATATCAGCCATAAGTGTATCTCTGGGGTCGGGCTCGGGTATCAGCTTCACGAATACAGTCACTGCATTCTCATAGCGCTCGCTGATATGCTCCATGATCCCCACGGAGCGTCTCATATACACAGACCCGTCC